>JBFXHW010000011.1:0-21597 GCA_050176605.1 Sphingobium sp.
ATCGCTGGCGCGCAGGATCGACCTATGTCGCCAACCCGCCCTATTTCGAGGGCATGACGATGACCCCGGCGCCTGTCACCGACATCGTCGAGGCAAAGCCGCTGTTGATCCTGGGCGATTCGATCACCACCGACCACATTTCGCCGGCCGGCAACATCACGGCGGACAGCCCGGCGGGCGAATGGCTGATGGAGCATCAGGTCGCGAAGGCCGACTTCAACAGCTATGGCGCGCGGCGCGGCCATCATGAGGTAATGATGCGCGGCACCTTCGCCAACATCCGCATCAAGAACGAGATGGTCCCCGGCATCGAGGGCGGCATGAGCCGCTATGGCGAGGAAGTGCTGCCCGTTTACGACGTGGCGATGAAGTACAAGGCCGCCGGTACGCCAATGGTCGTGGTCGCGGGCAAGGAATATGGCACCGGCTCGTCGCGAGACTGGGCCGCCAAGGGCACCAACCTGCTCGGCGTCCGCGCCGTGATCGTCGAGAGCTTCGAGCGCATCCACCGTTCGAACCTTGTCGGCATGGGCGTGCTGCCGCTTCAGTTCAAGGATGGCGACACCCGCACCAGCCTCGGCCTGACCGGCGACGACAGCTTCACGATCATGGGCGTGAGCAGCCTGAAGCCCCGGCAGGATGTCGAGGTGAAGGTCACGAGGCCGGATGGTTCGACGTTCACGTTCACCGCGCTGTGCCGCATCGATACCGCAAACGAGATCGAATATTTCAACAATGGCGGCATCCTCCACTATGTGCTGAGGAAGCTCGCGGCCTGATATCAGTCCGGATCTGATCAAGAGCGCGGCCGGGGCGATGCTCCGGCCGCGTCTTCTTTTGCCCCGCAAACAGCGTTACCGCAGGGAAGAGGATTTTCCGGAACCTTGTGTTCGCAATTCTCCGGCAAACCGGCCGTCAGGAGATGCGATGCCGTTTATTCGCGATGAGCCGAACTGTTTCATATTGAAACATTTTTTGCAGTGCGGCAATTCGGTCCATATTGGGGATAACGGTGAACCTACGGGCGATCATACTGTCTCGACGGCAAAACCACTTCTGCACTTACGCGGCGTTGCTGCTCTGGGCGACGGGGCCGGGCATCGCCGATGCTGCCGCCGCGCCCGATTATGCGAATGTCAGCAGCCTGACGACGGCGCAACTGTCGCAGATCTGCGATCAGGACGGGGAGAGCGGCGCAAACGCGCGTGGCATCAGCCTGTCGGCATGCAATGCCTATATTCTCGGCGCGGCCGATCACATGGCGATCGAGCGGGTCTTTTGCCTCGACAGCAATTTTTATGCGTCACGCGTGGTCATGCAGGTCCGGCGCTATTTCCGCGCGCATCCCGCACGCGGAACGGCACCGCCGGTTACGGTTATCCGCGACGCGCTGGCGGAAGGTTTCCCGTGCGAAAAGAAATGAGCCGTCAGGGAGCTGGCGCGCCTTGGCCGGGGAGGCCGATCAGCGCGATCTGGCGGCCATAGCCGGGCTCGTTCCGGTGGCAGGACCGGCGATAGCTGAAGAACAGCTCGGGCTGATCATAAGTGTCTTGCCCCATCGCCTCGACATGCCGGATCCCGGCCGCTGCGAGCCTCGCCGCGACATAACCCTCGATATCGAATTGCGCGTGGCCGGGCCGCCCCTCGGCAAAGAAGCGCTCGTTGGCCGGGTCGTCGGCAAGGAAACGCGCAACGAACCCGTCGTCCACCTCATAGGATGCGCGGGCGATGCAGGGGCCGATCGCGGCGGTTATGCGTGCCGCCTGCGCGCCGAGACTTTCCATCGCCTCGATCGCCTTGTCGGTGACGCCCGCTATCGCGCCTTTCCATCCGGCATGCGCGGCGCCGACGACGCCCGCCTCCCGGTCGGCGAGCAACACGGGAACGCAATCGGCGGTCAATATGCCGAGCAACAGGCCCGGCGTCGCCGTGACGAGGGCGTCGGCCTGCGGACGCGCCTCATCGGCAAACGGTGCGGTTACGGCCACCGCATCGGCGGAATGGACCTGATGCAGCGTGACGAGCCGCGCGCCGGGCATGACGGCCTCCACCGCCCGGTTGCGATTTTCCGCAATGGCGGACCTGTCGTCGTCCGAACCCAGTCCGACATTCAGACCCGCGTGAATCCCGGCCGATACGCCGCCCGTTCGCCCGAGAAAGCCATGCGGAACCGCCCGGAGCGCGTCACTTTCCCATATGGCGACGCCATTATCCGCCATCCTCATGCGAAACCTCCTGGTTCTGGCCAGAAGGGATGCGCGACGGCGAGCACCTTGAACAGGGTTCCCATCTGATCGTCTTCCACAAGGCGGCGGCGGGCGGATTCGATCTCCTCAGCGCGTTCCGGCGCGCCTTTCGCCAGCGCCTCGGCCCGTACTCCGATGCCCAGCCGGGTCAGGAATTCACCCTGGCCAACCGGGCCATGTATCGCCAGATCCTCGTGTCGCGCGGCATTTGCCAGCATCGTGAAATCGACATGCGCGGTAAGATCGTTCTCGCCCGCGTCCGCAAACGGATCGGCATAGCCATGACGGCGTACGGCTTGCAGCGTGTCGCCCAGCGCCGGGCCTTCATAACCATAGTCGATAACAAGGAAGATGCCGCCCTGTCGCGCGATACGCCGCGCGAGCGTCAGCATGATCGTCGCACCCGCTTCGCAGACCTCGTGGATCGCGCCGACATCCGCCTTTCGCAGGCTCTTGGGCACGCGCGCTCCGATCGGCCGGTCGCCCGCCATCAGCGTGAAGGCGCTGTCCTCACCCAGCCCGACCATCATGTCGCGCCAGCCATCCTCTGTTCTTATCGCCTGCGCAATCGGCAGGGCGTCGAAAAATTCGTTGGCGACGATCAGCAGCGGCCGGTCCTTGGGCAGCGTTTCGATGTCGTCGTGAAAGCTGGCATGCGGCACGCGTTTGAGCTGTTCGCCGCGCAAGGCGGTGCTGGTTTCGACGAAATGCACGACGGGGGCGACGCCGGCCTGCTCCATTGCCCGCAACGCATCCTGCGCCAGCGTGCCACGCCCCGGCCCCAGTTCG
The DNA here is from genome assembly GCA_050176605.1 of Sphingobium sp. GTDB lineage: Bacteria > Pseudomonadota > Alphaproteobacteria > Sphingomonadales > Sphingomonadaceae > Sphingobium. The sequence goes on from JBFXHW010000011.1 coordinate 3,036, forward strand.
ACATAGGCGGGCGGCATGTGTTTCGCCGTGCGCCGCCAGACATCTGCGAGGGTCAGGCCGACCAGCTCCCCGAACATCTGGCTGATTTCCGGCGCCGTGATGAAATCTCCCGCCGCGCCGAGCGGATCGCGCGAGGCGTAATAATGCGTGTTGGCCTGAAGCATGTAATTGGCGAGTGAGATCGGGCCTCCCGCGGAAATTGTACGCGATAGCCGTTCGGCAAGGCTAAGCTCACGCCGGCCGAATGCCGGAGCCGGCGGCGCGGCGCTTTCCCGATCTTCAGGCAACGCTGGCGGTGCCCGCCGTCGGTTCGACGCGGACGCGGCGGCGCTTGGCGGTCAGGATCAGGTAAAGCCCACCCACGATCATCGGCAGCGTCAGCAACTGACCCATGTGGATGACAGAATAGAAGAAGGTCCCCTGGAACTGGGAATCGGCCTCCCGCACATATTCGACGCCGAAACGGAATATGCCGTAGCCGAGCAGGAAGATGCCGACCAGCTTGCCAGGCTCATATCGCGCCCTGGTCTTCCAGAAGGCGAACCACAGGATCAGGAAGAGCAGGATCCCCTCCAGCCCGGCCTCGTAGAGCTGGCTGGGGTGACGCGGCACATCGCCCCCGGTCGGAAAGATGATGGCCCAGGGTACGCCGGTTTCCTTGCCCCACAGCTCACCGTTGATGAAGTTGGCGAGGCGGCCGAAGAACAGGCCGAAGGGAACGCAGCAGGCCACATAATCGTGTACACGCAGCCAGTTCAGCCCTTCCTTGCGGGACATCCAGATGATCGCGCAGGTGACGCCGATCACACCGCCGTGGAAGGACATGCCGCCGTTCCACAGTTGCAGGATCTGGATCGGGTGTTTCAGGATTTCGGGCTGGTAGAACAGAACATAGGCCAGTCGTCCGCCGATGATGATGCCAAGCGTGGCGTAGAATACCATGTCGTCGGCATGGCGCCGTGCCATTGGCGCGCCGGGCTCGCGGATCAGGCGGGTAAGGTACCAATATCCGATCAATATCCCGGCGAGATAGGCCAGGCTGTACCATTTGATCCCGAAGTTGATGCCTAATCCGCTGAGGTCGAGCGCCACGGGATCAAGGCCGAGATCCTGAAAGCGGAGCCAGGCGGTCGTGGCGGCGGCGAATAATATGTCGGTCAAAATGGCATCCCCGGAAATTTGGGCCTGCATATCGCAGCCGCACCGGCTTGAAAAGCGCGGGTGGGCTTCATTTCGATGGCGCGCGAAGGCCGGACCCGCCATTCGCCGCAAGCTGCGCCTTCAGAATCTCCGCGGGCGGGGCGACAAGAAAGCCGAAGCTGACCGCACCCTGCTTTGTTTCGACAGCATGATGCAGCCGGTGCGCCTGCACGATACGCTTCATATAGCGGCCACGCGGTACATAGCGGTGCGGCACCCTGCCATGGACGATGATATCGTGAAAGCCCAGATAGATGGCGCCATAGCCGGCGATACCGGCGCCGATTGCCGTCGCCCAGCTATCCCAGCCCCAGCGCACGCCGCCCGCCAGCATCAGGATCGAGGGCAGGGCGAAGATCGCGAAATAAAGGTCATTCCATTCCCACCGGCCGGTGCGCGGGCGGTGGTGGCTGGCATGAAGGAACCAGCCCGGGCCATGCATCACCCAGCGATGCATGATGTAGGCAAATCCCTCCATCGCGGCCACCGTCGCCAGGAATATCATAACGTTGATCATGCTTCGCTTATAGACCTAGCCGTAAAGCCGGGAAAGCACGAAGCCAGCCGTCGCGACGACGACGATGACGAGAAGACCGCCCATGCGGACATAATCGGTAAAGCGATATCCACCCGGACCCATCACCAGCAGATTGTTCTGGTGGCCGATCGGTGTCAGGAAATCCGAGGAAGCGCCAATCAGCACGGCGAGCAGTGCGGCGTCGGGGCTGACGCCAAGCAGGTGGGCGGCGTCCATCGCAAGCGGCCCCATGATGACGGCCGTCGCGACATTGTTGAGGAAGATGGAGAGCATCAGCGTCAACCCGCAAATCGCGGACAACGCGACGAACAGATGCTGCCCTTCGAGCGCTTGGCCCACCCATTGCGCGGCGATTGCGGCCGCGCCGCTCGACTGGAAACTTTGCCCAACGGGAATCATCGCCGCCAGCAACACGATCACGCTCCAGTCGATCGAGCGATAAATCTCGTTGGCCGGAATGAGTCTGCTCGCCGCCAGCACTGTTGCCGCGCCGACAAAGGCGACCGCCGGGGATGCCCCGCCTATGACGATGGCGAGTACCGCGAGCAGGAAGATCCCGACGATGAGGATCGCATTGCGCGGCTTGACCGGCACCGGATCGAGCCTGTCGATCTCCAGCAGGCGCGCGTTCGCCAGATATCCCGCCAGCTCCGATTGCGGTCCGCGCACGAAAAGCTGGTCGCCCGGCCGAACCCTCAGTTGCGCCAGCGGACGTTTCTCGCGCGCGGCGCGCGGACCGACGCCGATGACGCGCAGCCGTCCGTCGCTGTGCGTCTGGAGTTCGCTGTATCCGCTGCCCAGCAGGTTCGAACCGTGGCCGACGACGACATGGGCGGTCACGCTGTCGGGAAGGTCTTCCGCATGATCGGTGCCGTGGAGGCCGGACGACGCGATAACGCTTGCATGATCCTTGCGAGAGAGCAGCAGCAACCTGTCGCCCGCACGGAATTTGAAGGTCCGGCTGGGCGTTAGCCTTTCGCCATAGCGGAAGGCGGCCACCGTTCGTGTCGCCGCCTCGCGAAGCTGCTTTCGCAGGTCGGACCAGGCGATGCCGTCCTTCGGAACGACAAGCTCGAACACGCGCCAGGGCGCACGTTGCCTCCGCTCCAGCGTGTCGCGCACCGGTAGAAGCCGCCAGCCCAGCGTGGCAAGATAGACGAGCCCGATCAGTGCCACCGCGCCGCCGACCGGCGTCATCGTGAAGAAGCCGAAGGGCGCGCCGAGCTCGGCCTCGCGCACCGAAGAGAGGATGAGGTTCGCAGGCGTCCCGATCAGCGTCGTCATACCGCCCAGGATGCTGGCGAAGGCAAGCGGCATCAGCGTGGCGCCGGGCGGACGCTTTGCATCGCGCGCGATCTCCGCCGCGACCGGCATGGTAATGACCAGCGCGGCGATGTTGTTCATGAAGGCGGACAACAGGGCCGCGACGGCGAGCAATGCCGCCAGCCGTCCGCCAAAGCCCGCGCCCGGCGGAATGGCCACCTTGGCGATTGCCGAGGCGACACCGGAAAGCTCGACCGCCCGGCCCACGATGAGAATGGCCGCCACCGCCAGCACGGCCGGGTCGGCAAAGCCGGAAAAAGCCTCGGCAGGCTGTACAAGGCCCATCACCAGACAGGCAAAAAGGGCGGCGACTGCCACCAGATCGTGCCTGACGCGTTCGCTGACAAACATCACCAGCGCGCCGACCAGAATGAGGGCGCTTGCCGCCGCCGGTGAGAAAGGCAAGTCCATGGTGCCGGGCCGAAGCGCTCAGTTCGCTTCCGCCGGCTCGGCTGCCGCCGGCTCGTAAAGCTGGAAGCGTGCGCCCTGCGCTGGCGCCGGAATCGAGGCTATTCCCTGCTGCCGCAGCAGCGCGGCGATCGCCAGCGCCCTGCGTTGCGTCAGATCGGGCGTTTCCGGCGCGGGCTCGACAAGGCCGGGCACGGCGAACGCCGGAACATTCCATCGCTTCGCAGCCCAGGCCGATGTCAGTACCGCCTCGCGCGCGCCGTCGGCAAGGGTGTCGTCCGTGCCGCGAAAGGCGACATAGGGCATTGCTCCGGGTGGCGGGATGATCATGATCTCCCAGCCGTCATTGTCGGCCATGATCCTGCGTTCGAGCTCGCGATAGGTGGAGAGGCGTGCACCGGGCAGTTGCGCGGCCCGTGCCGTCGCGCGGCGATGCTCGCGGTCGATGGTCACATCTTCCGGGTCAACGCCTGCGGCCAGCCCGATATTATGGGCGAGGGCGTTGAGCGCCATATTCTGCCGGTTCGCGGTCTCGCTCGCCTGCCGCAACTCCTCGCGCTGGGCATCCAGCGCCCCCGCTCCGGCCTCCAGCACCACCTGGTCGAGCTGAAGCCGCACGGGGCGGCCGAGGCGTCGCTGGATCTCTCCCTGAACATCGGCGATCTTCTGTATCTGGTCTTTCGGGGTGATCACCACCGACCGCACAAGCAGGGGATCGGCCTCGAAATCGACATCCAGTTGGGTGACGCGCGAGGTCGCGCCGAACCGGCTGGTCAGCACGGACCGGACCTGATTGATCGTCAAGGCTTCAGACGCGATATGCCGCAGTGAAATACCGAGCGGCACCGCCATCAGTACGAAGACGAGCAGCAGCAGCCATGTCTGTGTCCAGCTTTGCTGGCTGGAAAGGGAAAAGCCGAAGCCATAGAAGCGCGCCATCACCGTTGCCGACAGCGCGATTGTCACGAGGTTGGTGAAGAAAAGCGCGAACGATCCGCCCAGCACCGGCAGGTTCCAGGTCGCAAGGCCATAGCCGACGACGGCGAGTGGCGGCATCAGCGCGGTGGCGATCGCCACTCCGACGATGGATTCGCCACGGCCACGAATGATCGCGAATCCGCCGGCCAGCGCTGCGAACATGGCAACACCCAGATCGAACAGATTGGGCCGGGTGCGTGCAATGATCTCCTCCGTCGGCGCCTGCAGAGGCGATACGAGGACAATCAGGCAGGTGAAGATGACGGCGGCGCCGGCTCCCGCGGCGAGCGTCAGCAGTGACTGGCGCATCTGCTGATAATCGAACAGGGCAAGGCTGAACCCCAGGGCGATGATCGGGCTCATCAGTGGCGACAGCAGCATCGCGCCGATCACGACGGCCGGTGAGGAAAGCAGCAGGCCGAGCACGGCGATACCCGCCGACATCAGGGTCAGAAACAGATAGCGCGGCGACCAGTCATTGTCCGCGAACACCTTCTTCACCACATGCGCGTGGTCCACCGTCTCGACGACATGCGTGTGCCACCATTGGTAGAAGGGGCCGCGCATCCACTGGTCCTGCGCGAAACTTACAGCGGTTCGGGGGGGCTCGTCGGTCATGCCAATGTGACATTAAGGAGCAAAAGCGTGAAGCGATAGTCTTTTTGGACGGGGCCGGGTTGCCTCGCACTGCCCGTGCGTATAGCCTTTGTGTGCACATGCGAAACGCCGCGCAGGGGTAAGCGGCGGGCCGGCGGCAAGACGCCGCCGGCTGCATCGAATGAGGGAGGCAAGCCATAGCGGCCGCACCAATGACCACAGACAGGAGCGACCCTCCCCCGGTTCTGGCCGAGGGTATCAGCCTGTTTCTTGACCTTGACGGAACGCTGCTCGATCTGGTCGATCATCCCGATGCCGTGGTCGCGGACGACGACCTGCGCGATATCCTTTCGCGCCTGCGTGAAAGAATGGCCGGGCGGGTGGCGATCGTCAGCGGTCGGTCGGTGCAGCAACTCGACCGGATATTGGGTGATGTGGCGGAGGATCTGGCTCTGTCGGGCAGTCATGGCGGTGAATGGCGCGTCAACGGCGAGACATTTCGTCCGCCGATGCCCCCCGCGCTGATCCAGGCCACGGACGCGATGCGCGACTTCGCGCGCAAATACCCCGCCATCTTCCTTGAGGAGAAGTGCCTTGGCACCGGCTTTCACTTCCGCGCCGCGCCGGAGCTGGAGGAAGAGGCAGTGGGTTTCGCGCGTTTGCTGGCTGAGGAATTCGGGCTCTTTCTTCAGGAAGGCAAGATGATGGCTGAGTTGCGTCCGGTGGGTCACGACAAGGGAAGCGCGATCCGCGGCTTGATGGAGCTTCCGCCGCTGGTCGGGGCACTTCCCGTCTTTGCCGGTGACGATGTGACCGACGAGAGCGGTTTCGCGGCCGTGAATGACATGGGCGGCTATGGCGTGCTGGTCGGAGAAGTGCGGCACAGCCTCGCCCGGTTCCGGCTCGCGGGGCCTTCGGCCGTGCGGGAATGGCTGAGGGAGTTTGTGCAATGACGGCCACGCTGGACCTTTGGCCGATCGGCAATTGCCAGGTCTCCGCCCTGGTGGACAGGGCCGGCCGCTTTGTGTGGGGTTGCGTACCGCGCGTCGATGGCCAGCCGATCTTCTCCTCGCTGCTCGATGTCGCGCCGCGCGGGGCGGACGGCGCGCGCGGCTTCTGGGAAATCGATCTCGAACATTGCGTGGAGACCCGGCAATATTATCGCCGCAATACGCCGGTTCTGGTGACCGAGCATCGCGATGCCGAAGGCAACGCGATCGAGGTTGTCGATTTCTGTCCCCGCTATCGCGGCGAGGGGCGGATGTATCGTCCGGTCGCATTCGCGCGGATCGTCAGGCCGCTTGCCGGATCGCCACGCGTGAGGGTGCGGCTTCGCCCTGCGCGCCACTGGGGCAGCGAAGACGCGCCCCGCACGCGCGGAACCAATCATATCCGCTACATCACCGGCGAGATGGTGCTGCGTCTGACAACGACTGCGCCGGTAGGGTGGATCGAGGACGAGCATATGTTCCGGGTCGAGAACCCGCTCTATTTCTTCCTCGGACCTGACGAGAGCTTCTCCGGCGATCCGCGCATCGGCATCGAAACGATGCTCGACAAGACCGTCAGCGAATGGCGGCAGTGGGTGCGCGGTCTCGCGACGCCGGTCGAATGGCAGGATGCAGTCATCCGGTCGGCGATCACCCTGAAACTCTGCCAGCATGAGGAAACCGGTGCGATCGTGGCGGCTATGACGACCTCGATTCCGGAACATGCCGACTCGGGGCGCAACTGGGATTACCGCTATTGCTGGATTCGCGATGCCTATTACACGGTCCAGGCGCTTAATCGCCTGGGTGCGCTCGATGTGCTGGAGGGCTATCTCGCCTATCTCCGCAACATCGTCGATAGCGCCAAGGGCGGGCATATCCAGCCGCTCTATGGCGTCAATGGCGAGGCCAGCCTACCGGAATGGATCGCGCACGGCCTCTCCGGCTATCGCGGCATGGGGCCGGTGCGGATCGGCAATCAGGCGGCCGAGCAGATTCAGCACGACGCTTATGGCCAGATCATCCTGTGCAACGCCCAGGCCTTTTTCGACCAGCGGCTTTTCCGCATGGGCGGCATCGAGGATTTTCATGCTCTGGAACCGATCGGCGAACGCGCCTGGGCTACGCATGACCAGCCGGATGCGGGGTTGTGGGAATTGCGGACGCGCAGCTCTGTCCACACCTACTCGGCCGCAATGTGCTGGGCGGCCTGCGACCGGCTGTCGAATATCGCAAGGCGTCTCGGTCTGACCGACCGCGCGGAATATTGGCATGAGCGCGCGACGGCGATCCGCGAAAAGATAGAGGGAGCGGCCTGGCGCGAGGATACGCAGCGCATCTCGGCTACCTTCGGCGGAGACGATCTGGACGCGAGCCTGATCCAGCTTCTGGACCTCCGCTTCCTGCCGCCTGACGACCCTCGTTTCCGCAGTACGCTGAAGGCCGTTGAAGAGGGGTTGCGGCGTGGCAGCCACATGCTGCGCTATGCGACCGAGGATGACTTCGGACTGCCGAAAACCGCGTTCAATGTCTGCACTTTCTGGCTGATCGAGGCATTGCATGCTACCGGGCGACTGGAGGATGCGCGTGTCCTGTTCGAGGAGATGCTGAGCCGCCGCACCGTCGCCGGGCTGCTGCCCGAGGACATCGACCCGCAAAGCGGCGAATTGTGGGGCAACTATCCCCAGACCTATTCGTTGGTAGGCATGATCAACTGTGCTGTCCTTCTCAGCGAACCCTGGAGTGCGTTGCGATGAGCCGCCTGATTGTCATATCCAACCGCGTGCAGGCACCGACGGGCGAGGGCGCGGCGAATCAGGGAGGCCTTGCAGTCGCCCTGGCGGCTGCCTTGCGAGAGACCAACGGTCTCTGGTTCGGCTGGTCCGGGGCAGAGACCGAAAGCTTTACCGGACATATCGATTTCCAGCGCAATCATGGTGTGACGACCGCAACCATCGATCTGGAACCGCAGGATACCGAGGAATATTACAACGGTTACGCCAACCGCACCCTGTGGCCCCTGTTTCACGACCGCATCGATCTTGCCGAGTTCGAGCGCGGTTTCGAGGGCGGCTATCAGAGGGTGAACCAGCGTTTCGCGGAGACCATGGGCCCGCTCATCGAACCCGAGGATTTCCTGTGGGTTCATGATTATCACCTGATTCCGCTGGGCAGGGAGTTGCGCAACGCGGGCGTCGGCAACCCTATCGGCTTCTTCCTCCATATTCCCTGGCCACCGACGCGCCTGCTGCTTTCGCTGCCGCATCACCGGGAACTGGTCGAATCGCTTTTCGATTATGATGTCGTCGGCCTGCAGACCGAGGAATGGCTCGATTCCTTCCTGCATTATTCCCAGCGCCAGCTCGGTGCCGAACTGCGCGACGACGGCATACTGGTCTATCAGGGGAAGGAGCTTCGTGCCATCGCCTGCCCAATCGGTATCGATACCGATATCTTTGTCGAGTTGGCGACGGAGGAGCCTGCCGTCACGGCTTACGAAAAGATGCAGCGCAGCGCGGAGGGGAGGGCGCTGATCCTCGGTGTCGACCGCCTCGATTATTCCAAGGGCCTGCAGGAACGGTTTCTGGGCTATGAGCGCTTCCTCGCCGCCCATCCGGAGATGCTGGAAAAGGTCTTCCTGCTCCAGATCGCTCCGCCGTCGCGCGCGGACGTCAAAAGCTATCAGGAAATCCGCAGCCAGCTCGATTCGATGTCGGGCCGGATAAACGGCGAATTCGCAAGCGCTGAGTGGGTCCCGATCCGCTACGTCAACAAGGGCTATCCGCGTCCGGAACTCGCGGGCATGTATCGCGCAGCCCGGGTCTGTCTCGTCACACCGCTTCGCGACGGCATGAATCTGGTGGCGAAGGAATATGTCGCTGCGCAGGATCCGGCCGATCCCGGGGTTCTCATTCTCTCAGCCTTTGCCGGCGCCGCGAGTCAGATGAAGGAAGCGCTTCTCGTCAATCCCCACAGTGCGGAGGATCTGTCCGACGCCATCGCCCGGGCGCTGTCGATGCCGCTCAAGGAACGGCTCTCCCGCTGGCGGGCGCTGATGGATGTAACACAAAGGGAAGATGTGAGCTGGTGGCTGCACAAGTTCATGGATGCGCTCGGCATGGGCGACTGGAACGAGGCAGCCGAGCCGGACGCGAGGGCCACGGAACCATCCCTTTGAAATCAATTTGTTAAGCGGCTTTTGGGCCGAAATGCCCGGTCTATGCGGGCGATGACGGCCAGTCGTGGTTGCAAATTTTGCAAGTGCAACGAATCTTTTAGACATTGCACATAATAAGCATAGTTATTAAATGCGCCCTCATGGAAAATAATATCGCCTTTCTCTGCGTCGACATCGGGCGCCTGTTCCGGAAGCGGTTTGCCGACGCCGCACGATGCGTCGGCGGCACCGGAGCGCAGTGGCGCGCGCTGATCGTGCTGCGCCGCATGCCGGGCATCAGCCAGGGTACGCTGGCCGAACGTCTGGACGTTGAACCGATCACTGCCTGCCGCATGGTGGATCGGCTGGAGCAAGCGGGCCTCGTCGAGCGGCGGCGCGATCCCGCAGACCGTCGCGCATGGCGGCTTTTTCTGACCGACGCGGCGGATCCCGTGGTCGATGAATTGGAGGATATCGGAGCCCGTATGCTGGAGCAGGCGACCTCGGTGCTGGACGAGGATGAGAAGGAACGGGTGAGACGCGGACTTTCCGCGATACGTGATACGCTGGCCGCAACGGATGAGCAGCCTTGCGTGAGGGAGGTGAGCAATGGCTGAAGCCGATCCCGTCGTGCAACTGAGGGTGGCCGGCGGCGCCAGAGATGTGGAGGCCGCTCCGGTTGAGAAGAAGAACAGCAAGCTCCGCCGTGGGCTGCTGATGGCCTCGTTACCGCTTGTTCTGGCTGTTGCCGGCGGCGGCTACTGGTTCATGACGCGCAACGAGGTTTCTACCAACAATGCCTATGTGAAGCAGGATGTGGTTTCGATCAGTTCCGACGTCGCGGGCAAGATCGTCGAGGTCGCGGTGCGCGAAAACCAGCAGGTCAAGGCCGGCGATCTTCTGTTCCGGGTGGATCCGGAGCCCTATCGTGTCGCGCTGGCGCAGGCGGACGCGCAGATCGCCGAGGCGCAGGTGAATGTCGTGGAGCTTCAGGCCAAATACCGGAGTACCGACGTCGACATCGCCCAGGCCCACAAGGATATCGCCTTCGCGCAAACCGAATATGACCGGCAACGTCAGCTAGCGGCGCGCGGGTTCACGACGAAGGCCCGGCTCGATGAGGCGCGTCACGAACTCGAGGTCGCGCAGGCAAGCCTTCGCAATGCGCAGGCGGACGCTGCGGAGGCACGCAGTGCGCTCGCCACCGGCCAGCAGGTGCCCGGTGTGAACCCCCAGCTTGCCGCCGCAAGGGCACAGCGCGAAAAGGCGCTGCTCGACCTGCAACGGACGGAAGTGCGCGCGCCCGTCTCCGGTCGCATCAGCCAGACCGACCGGTTGCAGATCGGTCAGATGGTCGTCACGGGCCTGCCGGCCGCCAGCATCGTCGCCAACGACACAAGTTGGGTCGAGGCCAATTTCAAGGAAACGCAGCTCAACCATATTCGTCCTGGCCAGGAAGCCGAGGTCGAGATCGACGCCTATAGCGGGCTGAAGCTCAAGGGGCATGTGGCCAGCATCGGCGGTGGCACAGGGTCCGAATTCTCGCTGTTGCCGGCGCAGAACGCCAATGGCAACTGGGTCAAGGTCACGCAACGCATTCCGGTGCGCATTGCAATCGACGAAAAATCGCCGCGCCCGCTCATCGCGGGAATGAGCAGCGACGTGACTGTCCATGTCAGCGAATGATGTGGCCGGGACCCTTCAGCCGGAATTCCCTCGCCACATAAACCTGCTGAAGGTCGCGATCATTTTCGCGACATTGATGCAGGTGCTGGACATGACCATTGCCAATGTCGCGTTGCCCCACATGCGGGCGGCGCTCGGCGCCAATCAGGACACGATCAGCTGGGTATTGACCAGCTATATCGTGGCGTCGGCGATCGCCATGCCCGTGACCGGCTGGCTTGCCGACAAGCTGGGCCGCAGGCGGCTCTATCTCTGGTCGGTCGGTTGCTTCGTCATTGCGTCCGTTCTCTGCGGGATATCTACCAACATCACGGAGATGGTCATCTTCCGGCTGGTTCAGGGCGTGTCGGGAGCGTTTCTGACGCCATTGGCCCAGACGGTGCTGCTTGACTATACGCCGCCCGAAAAGCGCAGCCAGGCGATGGCAATGTTCGGCATGGGGGTGATTTTGGGGCCGATTCTTGGCCCGATCATCGGCGGTGCGCTGACGGAGAGCGCGAACTGGCGCTGGGTGTTTTTCGTCAACGTACCCATCGGCCTGGCGGCTTTTGGCGGACTGTGGCTGCTGTTGCCGGACGTGAAGCGCCCCCCGCGCTCGCTCGATCTGTGGGGTTTTGCGCTGCTCGCTCTCGGGCTTGCCGCGTTCCAACTGATGCTCGATCGCGGTCAATCGGAAGACTGGTTCAGCAGTATCGAGATATGGATAGAACTGGGCGTCGCCATAACGGCCTTCTGGATATTCGTTATTCATCTCCTGAGCGCGCGCAATCCGCTCTATTCCCGTGTCATATTACGCGACCGGAATCTCGTGATCGGCACGCTGCTGATGGCCAATGTCGGCTTCGTGCTAACCACTTCCATGGCGCTCCTTCCGATCATGCTGGAAGGGCTGTTCGGATACCCGGTGCTGGATACGGGGAAATTGCTTGCCGCGCGTGGTATCGGCGTGCTCTTCACGATGGCGATTGCAGCGCAGCTGATGAAGCTTATCGACCCGCGTCTGCTCGTCGCCGCTGGCCTCGGGATCATTGCCCTGACCTTCTGGGACATGACGGGATGGACTCTCGATCAGGGCTGGTACAGCATGGCGGCCAACGGCTTCTTCCAGGGGCTCGGAATTGGCCTGCTGTTTGTGCCGATATCGACCATGGCCTTTGCCACGCTGCCGCCCGAAGAGCGGACGGACGCCTCGGGCATTGTCAATCTGGCGCGGTCGGTGGGATCTTCAGTCGGTATCTCTATCGTGATGACCTATCTTGCGCGGGGTACATCCCGAAGCCACGAAATCCTTGGCGGATATATCACGGAGGCCCGTCTGCCGATCGATCCGCAGACGATGATTCCCGCCGATTCCCTGCGCGATATGGCGATGGCGCTCGTCAATGCGGAGGTCGACCGGCAGGCCGCGATGATCGGATTTCTCGACAGTTTTTATCTAGCGATGGTCGTTACGCTGTGCGTTCTACCGCTCAGCCTGCTGGTAAAGCGATCTTCCGCAATCGGCGGGCCGCCAGTGACGGCCGCCGATCTAGGTCACTGATTTCCGGGCGTTCCGGGGGCGGGCGGGGTGGCGTCCCCCGGTCAGAACCGCTTGATCAGCCGCCCGACGGAGCTTGGTCCTGAGCTGCGCTGTTTCGTTTTTTCCTCCCCAACTTCCCGCTCCAGCGCTGCCCGGATTTCCTCCAGCTCGCGCTCAGTCATATGCTCGATGCCGATGAACTGGTTACGGGCCTTCGCCACCGCGCGGATCAGCTCGTCCAGCTTCGCCTGAATGGCGGCGGCATCGCGATTCTGGCTGTTCTGGATGACGAACACCATGAGGAAGGTGACGATCGTCGTCGAGGTGTTCACCACCAGTTGCCAGGTGTCCGAATAATGGAAGACCGGACCCGTCAAGGCCCAGACGACAATGGCCAGGAGTGCGAGGATGAAGGCCCAGGGCTGGCCTACGGCAGCGGAAACGGCGGTCGATATGCGGGTGAAGAAACGGTCCATAGTCTGCTCCAAGTGGCAACCAAACCGGCGAAAGGGCTGGCGGTTCCGCGCCCTTGATACTATATCGCGCGGCCATGCAAATCCCCGGACACATCGACCCCGTGCCCGTGTCGCGCGTCATCACGCCGCGCGAAGACGGCCGCGTGGACCTGATGGGCCTGTCGCGAGATCAGATCAGGGCAGAGCTTGAGGCTGGCGGGCTGGATGCGAAGCAGGCGAAGCTGCGCGCGAAGCAGATATTCCACTGGCTCTATCATCGCGGCGTGACCAGCTTCGACGACATGACCGACATCGCCAAGGCGCAGCGGCCTTTCCTCGCCGCGCGCTTTGTCATCGGCCGTCCGCAGGTGGTGGAGGCGCAGGTCAGCACCGATGGCACGCGCAAATGGCTGCTGCGCTCGGACGACGGGCAGGATTACGAGATGGTGTTCATCCCCGACGCCGACCGGGGAACCCTGTGTGTTTCCTCACAGGTGGGCTGTACGCTCAACTGCCGCTTCTGCCATACCGGGACGATGCGGCTGGTCCGCAACCTGACGCCCGGCGAGATCGTCGGGCAGGTCATGCTGGCGCGCGACGCTCTGGGCGAATGGCCAAAGGGCAGCATGGCCGGCGGCAGCGACGATGATGATGTCGACACGCCACAATACACCACCGACGGCCGCATGCTCACGAACATCGTGATGATGGGCATGGGTGAGCCGCTATATAATTTCGACAATGTCCGCGATGCGCTGAAGGTCGTGATGGACGGCGACGGCCTGTCGCTTTCCAAGCGCCGCATCACCCTCTCCACCTCCGGCGTCGTTCCGATGATGGCGCGCGCCGGCGAGGAGATCGGCGTCAATCTGGCCGTGTCGCTCCATGCCGTCACGAAGGACGTGCGCGACGAGATCGTGCCGCTCAACCGCAAATATGGCATCGAGGAACTGCTTTCCGCCTGCGCTGCCTATCCCGGCGCGAACAACGCCCGGCGCATCACCTTTGAATATGTGATGCTGAAGGACAAGAATGACAGCGATGAGGATGCGCGTGAGCTGGTTCGGCTCATCAGGAAATATCGTCTGCCCGCCAAGGTGAACCTGATTCCGTTCAATCCCTGGCCGGGCGCGCCCTATGAAACCTCGACGCCCGAACGGGTGAAGCGCTTTTCCGACATCATCTTCGAGGCCGGGATTTCAGCGCCGGTGCGCACCCCGCGCGGACGCGATATCGCGGCGGCATGCGGGCAGTTGAAGACGCAGGCACAGAAGATGAGCCGGGCGGAAATCGACAGGCTCGCCGATGAAAAGCAGGCGGCGCTTGGCTGACAGAGCCATGGTGGCGCGCTCGGCGGCGCCCGGTGGCTAGGAACTCTGGCCCAGCGCTTTGCGGACCTCCGCCATGCAGGTCTGCGCGTTGACCGTCTTCAGCGTCGCGGCCGCTTCCTCCGCATGGCTCTTCACCAGCGGGGCGATCGCCTGCCCGGGATGGCGTGTGGCGATCTTGCCGCCATAATAGAAGATCGCGAGCCCCAGATTTTCCTGCAGCTGGTCGTTCATCTTGCCTTTCGACTTCATATCCCGCGCCGTCAGGCTGATGCCCATGAAACAGGCCATGTCGTGCTTGTCCTGCGCGCTGAGCGCCGCCGCGGTCGCGGCACCGGCAGGCGCGCTGAGGCAAAGGGCGCTTGCGAGCGCGGCGAAAGATGAAATGCGTTTCATTGTCAGGGCCTTTTCGGGCTGATGATCGTCAGGCTGCCTCCTGCAGCTCCATTTCCAACCGGCTCCATATCTCGACAAGCGCGGCGACGAGCTCGCGCATCATCGCTTCGTCATGGGCCGGGCCGGGCGTAAAGCGCAGCCGTTCGGTGCCGCGCGGCACGGTCGGATAGTTTATCGGCTGCACATAGACGCCATATTCGGCGAGCAATATGTCGCTGATCGTCTTTGCCTTGACCGGATCGCCCACCATCAGCGGGACGATATGGGTGACCGATGGCATGACGGGCAGGCCCGCCTCGGCCATCAGGCGCTTCAGCGTTGCGGCCGATGCCTGCTGGGCCTCGCGCTCCTCGCTCGATTGCTTGAGGTGGCGGACGGCGGCGAGCACGCCCGCGACCAGCACCGGCGAAAGCGATGTCGTGAAGATGAAGCCGGGCGCGTAGCTGCGGATGCAGTCGACGATCATCCGGTCGGCGGTGATGTATCCGCCCATCACGCCGAACGCCTTGCCGAGCGTCCCCTCGATGATCGTCACGCGGCTTGCGACCTCGTCGCGTTCGGTGATGCCGCCGCCGCGCGGTCCGTACATGCCGACGGCGTGCACCTCGTCGCAATAGGTCAGCGCGTTGAATTCGTCGGCGAGGTCGCAGATTTCGGCGATCGGCGCGATGTCGCCGTCCATCGAATAGATACTCTCGAACGCGATCAGTTTCGGCGCGTCGCTCTCTTCCGCTTCCAGCAGCTCGCGCAGGTGCGCCAGGTCATTGTGGCGGAACACGCGCTTTTCGCAGCCGGAATTGCGGATGCCCGCGATCATGCTGGCATGGTTGAGCTCGTCGGAAAAGATGATGCAGCCGGGCAGCAGTTTCGCCAGCGTCGCGAGAGTGGCCTCATTCGAGACATAGCCGGAGGTGAAGAGCAGGGCCGCTTCCTTGCCGTGTAGATCGGCAAGCTCGGTTTCCAGGTCGACATGATAATGGGTATTGCCGCCGATATTGCGGGTGCACCCACTGCCAGCGCCGACATCGTGCAGCGCCTCTTCCATTGCCGCGATCACCTTGGGATGCTGCCCCATGGCAAGATAATCGTTGGAGCACCAGACCGTGATCGGCTTGGGCCCGTTATGCCCGTGAAAGCAGCGCGCATTGGGATAGGCGCCCTTGTTCCGCAATATATCGATGAACACGCGATAGCGTCCCTCCGAATGGAGACGCTCGATCGCCTGGCTGAAAATATGCTTGTAATTCGTCATAATTTTCCGCGCCGCTGACCCTGTTTGCCGCAACCGCCCCGAGCCCGCCCTTTAGCGGCCCGATGCCCGGATGGCCAGCGATAATGGCTCGCAATTACTGTCTTGCAGGTCAGAGCGCATTGATCTGGGACAATCCATACCCCCGCAGCGCGGGACGGAGCGCCTCCACACCGGGGTCGAGTCGGGTGAAAACGGCTATGCCCTGCGGCTGGATTTCCGGCCATTCCATCCCGCCATTGAGAAAGGCAATGCGGCGCGCGATGCCGTCTCCGCCGTGCAGGAAGGCAAGCGGACGGGTGCCGAGAGCTTGCGCAGCCTCTTCCAGTTCCGGCTGAACCAGCGGGAAATGGGTACAGGCGAGGACTACGCTGTCCATCTCCGGCCCCTTCGGCTGCTCGATCAGGCCGAGAAGGGCGGTGCGTGCCACCTCGGGGTCCAGTTCCTCACCGCGCAGCTTCGCCTCGGCCAGCGCGACCAGCGCCGCGCTTCCGTGGCGCAGGATCGTGCAGTCCGCGCCATGTTCGGCGGCGAGCCGGTCGACATAGGGCTGGCGCACCGTGGCCTCGGTGCCCAGCACGCCGATGACGCGCGTTTTCGAGGACAGCGCGGCGGGCTTGATCGCGGGAACCGTGCCGACCACCGGAATGTCGAGCGCCGCCCGCACGGCCGCGAGCGCAATTGTCGAGGCAGTGTTGCAGGCGATGACGGCAATGCGCGGCCGATATCGCTCGACCAGCCGCCCGAGCAGGGCGGGCACGCGCGCGGCGATTTCCGTCTCGCTCTTCGTGCCATAGGGAAAACCCGCGCTGTCCGCTGCATAGACGACTGGCATGCGCGGCAGCAGGCCTAGAGCCGGCTCAAGGATAGACAGGCCGCCGACGCCCGAATCGAAGAAAAGCACGGGCGCATCGGGCGCGCAATCGGCAAGGGTCGCTGTCATGCGCGCCTGTGTCGGGTCTGGAGAACATCAAGTCAAGCGACCCCCGCGTAACCGTTCGCCTTGCTCGCGCGAATGGGATAGAATGCGATCGAGGAGGGCTTCATGTCAGCGGACGAAAAGCGCAGCGTCTATCGCCATCGCTGGCCTACGCGGTTGTGGCACTGGCTGAACGTTCTTTGCCTCTATGTGCTGTTTTCCAGCGGACTCGGCATCTTCAATGCGCACCCGCGCCTCTACTGGGGGCAATATGGCGCGAATTTCGATTCCGCCTGGCTGGAGCTGTCGCGCTTTCCCGGCTGGCTGACCCTGCCGGGCCATTACAGCCTCGCCATGTCGCGGCACTGGCACCTGTTCACCGCGCCGATATTCGCGTTCGCGCTGCTGTTCTACATGCTCTGGAGCCTTTTTGGCGGGCATATCCGGCGCGATCTGGCCTTCCGCAAGGGGGAACTCGCTCCTTCGCATATCTGGCAGGACATCAAGGATCATGCGCGTCTCAAATTCCCGACGGGGGAAGCGGCGGCGCGGTACAATGTGCTGCAGAAGGGCGCTTATGTGAAGGTGCTCTTCCTGTTCCTTCCCATCATCATATTCACCGGTCTCGCCATGTCGCCGGGCATGGATGCGGCCTGGCCCTGGCTCACGCAGATATGGGGCGGGCGGCAATCTGCCCGTTCGATCCATTTCATTTCCTGCTGGGCGCTGGTGGGCTTCTTCCTCGTCCATATCGCGATGGTGATACTCGCCGGGCCGATCAACGAGATCCGCAGCATGCTGACCGGCTGGTACCGCCTGCCCCGCGCGAAAGGAGAAAAGCCATGAGCATCATCCTGACGCGCCGGGCGCTGGTCGGCGGCCTTGGCGTTTCCGCGACCGGGCTGCTCGCCGGGTGCGACAGACTGGCGCAAAATGAGAGCGTGCGCGATGCGCTCTTTTCCGCCGACAATTTTCATCGCTGGGCTCAACGCAGCCTGATGGACCGCGACCGGCTGGCGCGCGAATACCGCCCCGATCAGGTTTCGCCGATCTTTCGCGCCAATGGCACCCGCAACCCCAATACGGAGGAGTATAAGGCGCTGTGGCGAGAGGGCTTTGCCAACTGGCGGCTGACAGTGGATGGTCTGGTGGCAAGGCCGCTCTCGCTCAGCCTTGAACAGCTTCGCGCCATGCCGCATCGCGAACAGATCACCCGGCACGACTGCGTCGAGGGCTGGAGCGCGATCGGCAAGTGGCGCGGCGTGCCGCTGGCCTTGCTGCTGAAGGGAGCAGGACTTTCGAGCCGCGCGCGATACCTCGTTTTCCACTGCGCGGATTTCGGCAGTCCGGGCAAACCCTATTATGAAAGTGTCGACATGATCGACGCATGGCATCCGCAGACGATCCTCGCCTTCGGCTTGAACGACCAGCCGCTCAGCGTCGCCAATGGCGCACCGCTGCGCCTGCGTGTCGAGCGGCAGCTCGGATACAAGCAGGCGAAATATCTAATGCGGATCGAGGCGGTGGAAAGCCTGTCAGGCCTGTATCGCGGCAAGGGCGGATATTGGGAAGACAATGCCGGATATGATTGGTATGCCGGGATCTGATAGTTAAAAAACAGGATGTCTTCCCCCCCATGGCACTGATCGATACGTTCCTTTCCCGTGTCATAAGGAAGGGCCAGTTCACGCTGGTCCATGCGGATGGATCGTCCAGGACTTTCGGTGTCGCCGATCCCGCCTTTCCCGATGTTACGCTGCGGCTCAACGACAGATCGGTCGGGCGTGTTATCGTGTTGCTTCCCAGTTTGGGTTTCGCAG
>JBFXHW010000012.1:0-21152 GCA_050176605.1 Sphingobium sp.
GGGCAAATCTGCGAGCGTGCATAATCGGATGCCAGTGATTTTGGCAATTGGCGATCACGCATCATCGCTGGGCGGGACATGCCCGACGCCCTTGATCTTTGCCGGCCGCGAACGGGAAAAATCGTCGTCAATTGCACCGATATTTTATGGGCACGGCATCAACGAGATCGCCTATTGCGCTGTAAGATCTGTTCCTGCGTAACCTCCCGGACGCGCTGCTCCTGCTGGTTTCGCACCTGAATCGCCGCGATCCGATCACCATTGGCGATGCGGCGCGCGACCTCCTGACGTCTGGCCTCGACTTCCTTTGTAAGCGGGGCCTGGAGGCCGCGGCTCAGGCGGCTTCTGCGATCGGTTGCTGATCTGGCTGCCATTTCCACGGCATGAGTTCATCCCAGCGAGCGGCAGGCCAGTCAGCAGCGATCTTGGCTATGACATCGGCGATGTAGGCCTGCGGTTCGAGGCCATTGAGCTTGGCAGTCTCGATGACAGAGTAAATGGCAGCGGCCCGATCGCCGCCTGCTTTTGAGCCTGCGAACAACCAGTTTTTGCGGCCCAGGGCTACGCAGCGCATGGCGCGCTCCGCAATGTTGTTATCGATCTCCAGGCGGCCATCGTCGAGAAAGCGCGTCAGAGCGACCCAGCGTTTGCGGCCATAGGCGATCGCCTTGGCCATCTCGGACTTGGGCGAGAGACGGCGCGTTGCATCGTCGAGCGCCTGGCGGAGATCGTCGATTAATGGCTGGGTTCGGTCCTGGCGGCTTTGTCGTCGGATATCGGGCTGATGGCCGCGAACCTCTGCCTCGATCTCATAGAGCTGACCGATACGTTCCAACAGATCGGTGGTGAGCGGGGTCGGCTTGCTCGCGTGAATGTCGAAGATCTTGCGCCGGAAATGCGCCCAGCAGGCGACCTCGGTGACACGGTTGGTGTCGTAGAGCTTGTCATAGCCGGCATAGCCATCGGCCTGTAGATAGCCGGTGAAGCTGGCGAGTTGGCGCTGGGGATGTGCGCCGGTCCGGTCGGTGGTGAACTCATACCAGACCAGCGGCGGGGTTGTGGCGCCGGAGCCGCGATCATCCACGACATAGGCCCAGAGCCTGCCGGTCGCCGTCTTGCCACGTCCAGGATCAAGCATGGGGACCGGCGTATCGTCGGTATGGATCTTAGAGGCGGTCAGCCCGACCTCACGGATGCGGCTGATGATCGGGTCGAGCAGCACGGATGCCTGGCCGACCCAGCCTGCCAGCGTCGATCGATCGATGTCGATGCCCTGCGCCGCCATGATCTCGGCCTGGCGGTACAACGGAAGGTGATGGTCGAACTTGGAGACGACGACATGGGCCAGCGTGCCGAAGGTCGCCTTGCCCCGCGCTATCGCCTTTACGGGCGCGGACGCCTGCACGATCTTCTCGCAGGAGCGGCAGCTATACTTGGGGCGGATGGTCCGAACGACGCGCCACTGCACCGGCACGGCATCGAGCATCTCATCGCTGTCCTGCCCCAGCGGCCGCAGCGCTCCGCCGCAGTCGGGACAGGTGCAGTTGCCCTGCTCAGGCTCGATCCGCTGTTCCTCGCGCGGCAGATGGGCGGGCAGCGCGCGAACCGGCGATAGCCGATCAACGGCTACCGGATCGCCTCGACGCGCGGCGGCAACGATGGCCTCGCCTTCGAGCTCTTCAAGGGCCAGCTCAAGCTGGGCGATCTGGGTATCGAGCTTCTCTGACGACTTGCCGAACTGCATCCGCTTGAGGCGTGCGATCTGCACGCGCAGCGTGTCGATCAGGATATCGCGGGCGGAAATATCGGCGCGAGCAGCCGCCAATGCGGCTTCGAGCTCGGCGATCCGAGCGTCTTTATCAGGAATGGAAAGGCCTGCATCCGACACCGGGATTACATAGCAGATCGGTGGTCGCAGCGCCAACAAAAGCGCCAGAAAATGGACGTTTTACCCTGCCAATGAAGGGGTAAAAGTACGCTCTGGCCGACGCCAGTCGATGCCCTCCAGCAGCATCGAAAGCTGGGCTGCAGTCATTACCACTGACCCGGTCTTGGTGGACGGCCACACGAAGCGGCCACGGTCCATCCGCTTGGAGAACAGGCACATGCCCTGGCCATCAAACCAGAGCAACTTCACCAGATCGCCGCGCTTGCCTCGAAAGGCAAACAGCGCACCGGAATGGGGGCTCTGCTCCAGAACCTGCTGCGTCATCACCGCCAGGCCGTCGAAGCCCTTACGCATGTCGGTCGCGCCGCAGGCCAGGAAGATCCGTGTAGACGGTGGCAGCGGGATCATCGTGCCAGCGCGCCGATCACCCGCGACAGGACATCGACGTCAACTGCAGCGTCCACCGTCACCTTGATGCCCGATGGCAGCTCGATCCTGATCAGACCGTTGACGGGCGTCGCCATCAACGGAGCGGGCAACGCTGGCGGCTCGCCGATCCGGACCTCGGCGAAGGCTGGCTCGGGCAGCTTGCGAACCCCGGTAAGCTCACCAGACATCGCCTGTCGCCGCCAGGTGTAGATCGAGCCGCTGCCGACGTCATGGCGCTCACAGGCCGTCCGCACGCAACCGTCGGGGCCGAATGCATCGCGCAATACGGCCAGCTTCTGTTCCACCGTCCAGCGCCGACGGCCCGACACCCTGCTAACGACCTCGATCCGACTACTCATACGATTACTCGTATGAGTAGTCGCCCGTTCGCTTGCTGAATCCTCGATCTCGTCCGACACCCGCCACCTCGCTCAAAGAGCGGCAATCATCCCGGCGAATGGGCACCGCGCAAGGCGGCCCTCAGGCCCCGCTTACCTTCCTTTGATGCCTTGACGGGATCATCGGGAAATTTTGCGCGCGTGATCGAGATGGTTTGGTCGACGAGGCTTTGGGCGCGGCGCAACTCGGGATCGCGAGCATTTTGCTCGTGCGTCTGGCTCAAGAACCGCTCCGACAGGGCTTTGAGCGTGATTGTCTCCTCGGCCGGGCGGGGGGACTTGCCTGCCGTGTTTTTGGCTTCGCGCCGCTTGTCCTGTCCGGCAAGCCGGGTTTGCAGGCGGGCTGCTTCTGCCTGAACGACTTTCGAGGGCGCATAATTCTCGACCGTCAGCCCCTGTGCAGCAGCGGCAAGAAATGCCGCTCTCTTGAACGTGTCACCGCCGTTAATCCTGATCGACGTCCAGCCATTGGCCTTGGCGATCCGAACAATGTCGGGAAGAGCGTCGATGTTGCTGGTCTTGAGCCGGTCGGGTTCGAGCCGGGCAATCGGCCTTTTATCATCCGAGGTACGATAGAGCGCATTGCCGACGCGCAGGAATTTGCCGGTCAGGTCGTCGGTAAGGGTTGGCGTTTGGCCTTTGCGCTTCGGCTTCGCAGTCTCCGGTTTGACTTTGTCCGGCTTCGGTGTTGTCGGACGACTACGGCCCGAAGCGGCATCGCCATCCATATTATCCGCCATTTTCGTCACCTTCCTCAATAAGCCCGGAAACATTGCCGTTGTGATCCAGCGTCAGCATATCGGCGAAGAAGCTCGGGCAATCTTCGGTGAGGACATCATCCTGTGACATTGGCCGGGTCTCGTGCCCGGCAGCCTCTTCGGCGGTCATGTCGCGGAACAGCGCGGGCGGCGCGGTATTGATTGTTCGCTTTGGCGCGACTGCCACTTCCGGCGCTGGATACGCGCGGCTTTTGAAAAAGCGGTTGCTGAAATAGGCAATCTTCGTGCCGACGATCGGCGGAATGCCGCCGCGCAGGAGGATGAGCTTATCGGTTGGAAACTGCATAAGTTCCTGCGGCAACAACAGGGCGCGGCGCTGTTCCGAGATGGATTTCGACCGGTTGGCGAGGAGACCATTGATCGTGAGCGACTTGGTGACGCTATCCTGTCCGACATAACCGAGCCTCTCGGACAGGTCGTTGGCGACGCGAAGCTCCTTGGGCGTGAAGGCGACTTCGACGCCGCAATTGGCGACGATTTCATCGGCAACATGCTCGCCGTAAACGCCGCGCAATTGCGAGCGTGACTGGATGACGGGCATGAGCCTGATTCCGTAGCCCGCCACATAGGAGAAGGCGCTGGCAATGACCGAGGCCCGGCCAAGCCGGGCAAATTCATCGAGAATGACCAGCACCGGTACAGATGAGTTTTCGTCGGGCAATTCGCGCACGTTGAGGTCGATGAGCTGCTGGAACAGGAGATTGTAGAGCGGCGCGATCCGGTCAAGTTCGTCGGGCGACACGCCGAGATAGATCGACATGCGGCGTTTGCGGAGCTGGCGAAGATCAAAGTCGCTTGCCGCTGTCGCGGCCTCGACCACGGGGTTGAGCCACAGGCCGAGGACGTTGGTGATCGTCTTCTTGATGTCGGCAAAACTGTTGTCCGAGCCGCCGGCGAAATCGGCGAGGGCCGTCCGGCAACCGACCGAGAGGTTCAGTCCGGGATTGGCGAGTTCCTTTTTGAAAAAGATGCGCGCATCACCATCGGTCAGATGGCGATAGATGGCACCCATCGTCAGCGGTTCGTTGCTGGTTTCCGCAAGCCAGGCACCAACGCCGGCAAATCCGGTGCGCGCGCCATTGGCCCAAAAGGCTTCGCCCTGTTCGGGCGCAACGAACAGCATCGTTGCGATCTTCTGCAATTCGATGATGACATCATCCGGGTCGTGGCGGTCGATATAGGCCAGCGGATTGTAACGGGCAGTGCGGCCTTCGCGGTCGGTCGGATTGAACAGATAAACGGCTTGCCCGTAATGCGCGCGAAACCCCGCGCTCGCGTCGTAATTTTCGCGTTTCACATCGAGGACGACAACCGAGCCAGCCCAGGTCAGCAGGTTCGGAATGACGATGCCAACGCCCTTGCCCGAGCGGGTCGGGGCTTCGACAATGACATGCTCGGTTCCGCCAAAGGTCAGGAAGCGTCCGCGCTTGCGGCCAAGGACGATGCCCGACCGTGCGCGAAACCCGTGGCGCCTGATCTCGCTTTCGCGGGCGAAGCGCGCGGCCCCGTGCAGTGGTGCGCCCCGCGCCCATAGCGCATAGATCAGGCCGCCCAGAAGTAGTCCGCCACCGATCAGTCCGCCCGCCATCGCGCGGACGACACGGGCGTCTCCGCGATAATACCAGACGAACTGAGGCATTTTGAGCGGGTCATAGGCGGCGACGGGCAGGCCGAGGATCAGCCAGCCGATCATGCTGGCAATGGCGAGCGCGATCAGCAGCCCGAGCGGCAAGCCGATCAGCAATCTTGCCGCGCCGCCGTCAGGCGGCGTGCCTGCCCTCTGGGTCATAATAGATCTCCGTCACCCGAAATTCCCCATCGGTCTTTTTGGTTTGCACCACGACATCGACCAGCATCTTGAGCAGCGCGCGAATATCGCCGCGCGCCAGATCGGAGCCGCCTTCGCTTTCCTTCACCAGCAGCGTCAGTTGCTCGAAAGCCAGTTCGGCGGAATCGGCATGGATGGTGGTGATCGAACCGGGATGACCGGAATTGACGTTGCGCAGATAGAAAAAGGCCGTCCCGTCGCGCAATTCCTGGAGCAAGATGCGGTCAGGGCGCATCCGAAGCGCGCTCTCGAGCAGATGTTTGGCCGTGACATTGGCGGTGCCTTGGCCATCCTTGGCATAGAGCATGTGGACGACGTTCTTTTGACCGACGATCAGTTCGCGCGTGTCCTCGATCGTCAGCAACCGCTCTTCGGGCGGGATCAACTGGATCAAGCCCTTCGACAGCGTGGTCTTGCCCGACCCCGTTGCCCCTGAAATGAGGATATTGAGCCTGGCCTTCACCGCACGGTCGAAGAACTCGACATGACGGCCTGCGTGCAGAAGCGCGAGCAACTCCAGTTCCTGCGGGCTGACTTTCTTTTCCGCGATCCGCGTGTCCCTGAACAAGCCCGCCGCCTCGAAATCGGCGAGCGTCATTGTCACGGTCGATGGCTTGCGCACGGTGATCGAGACCGTTTCGTCAGGCACGACGGGCGGCACGACGATTTGCACGCGCTCGCCAGTCGGGAAGATCGTCGAGACGATGGGGTTTTCGCGGGTGACATCCTGCGAGGTAAAGGCGGCGGCGGCAGTCGCCAGCGCCATGAGAGTCTTGAAATCGAGTGACGGTTCGCTTTCCCAAGTCCATCGACCGCGTCGTTCAATGCCGACCTCGCCGGGCAGATTGATGACCAGTTCGGTGACGCTCGCGTCATCGAGATATTTGCGTAAGGGTGCCGTCACGCTGTCGAGGACAGCGGTGTTTTTGCCCGGTGCGGCCATTATTTCAGCGCGAGGCCGTAAACGGTCGAGAAGTCGAAATCCTGCGCCACCGTGATCCCGACATCTTCGCCCTGATTCTTGCGCAGCACCGGCTTGATCTCGGCATTTTGCTGCAAGACCGTTGATGCCGCATCGGAGGGGACGCGCGTGGTGTTCGAGCCATTATTGCCAACAGCTTCCGACCCGACGGTTGCCGCATCTTCGACAAGGCTGAACAGCAGGGCCGTGCCAAAACGCTGCCAGAAGAAATTATTGACCCGGCCATCCACGCCGCCACGCCCGAGCGCGTCCGTTGCGGGCGATCCTACATCAATGGCAATCCCGCGCGGCGTGACAGCGCGCGTCCACAAGACGAACAGACGGTACTGCCCGCGATTGAGGCCGCCCTGATATTCGCCGAATATCTTGGTGCCTTTCTCCATCAGCACGACCCGGCCATTGTCCGAATAGACATTGCGCGGGATGATGCAGCTCACATAGCCAGGCTGGCTTGAGTCCATCGCGGTTTGCAGCACGCACGGGATGAAGCTCCCGGCCGTAATCAGAAAATTGCGGTCTGGAAGCGTGCGGGCCTGGGCCTGTCCGATTACCGAGGCTCGCCGGAGCGTGTCGAGATTGGTGGGTTGCCGCGCCGCTGCGTCGCCCGCACTGCTTGCGCCGCCCGCATCGGCATAGCGTGTGCTGGCGATACCGCTTTCGCGCTCGCCGCCATAGGCAATCAGCGATGACCGGCGCGCGGCTTCGCGCAGCGCCTCGGCGGGAGATTGCTGGCGCTGTTGCGCTGTAGCCGGTGGCGGGCCTTGCGGCGGCAAGGGCTGCTGACCGATGGCGGGAACTTGCGAGCCGTTCAACGGAATGGGCGCATTGGGATCGGTTGCCGCGCCCGCCAGCGTTGGCGCGATGACGGTAGCCGGGTCATATTGCGCGGGTTCGAGTGCGGGCTTGGGTTTGACGGGCGGTAAGGTCGTGTTACCCGTAATGCCGGTTCCCAGCGCCAGCACCGTGAACATCACGGCGCCTGCGGCAGCGGCAAAGCCGATCATCTTTTTCGGATCCATCGTGGTGCCGGGCATCGACGGCATTTTGCTGCCACGTTCGGCGGCGGGGGTGCGGTCAATCTCGTCGGGATCGGGCGTTTGATCGACTGTTGCGCGGTCTGGGTGGGCTGCATCGGCCAACACTTTGTCTCCCCGTTGCCTTGACCCGTCGTGCGCTCGACGATGCTTGACGCCGTGCCGGTCTTGGGATCGCGACCGTAGAAATCCGGTGCCTCGTTGAAGACGCACAGCACCTCTTTGCCGCGTCGCAAGCGGAGCTGGCCGAACACGCCGTGGATCACCACGAACTCGTCGCGGACATCGAAGGGAACGATGCTCTCGCTGCCGTCGGGATTGACGGCGAAGAAGGCCGGAAGCTCGCGCTGGTTCGGGAAGCGCAGTGCAGTGAACTGGCCGTTGTCGGTGATTTCGGAAGGCTGGATCGCCGATGACCCTTGCACCGTATATTTGAGATTCCGCCTGCCTTCGAGAACGCCCAGATCGAGCGCCGAGCGGATCGCGCCCGATTGAAGCGCGACGCTTCTCGAATAGGCTGCCTGGGTCGCGGCGGCCTGTGCGGCTGCGGCCTCTTCGCGCGGATAGCGGAAGGCAACCTTGAAGAAGGTATCGGCGCTGCGCGCACCAATGCCGCCGCGCCGGGCTGTCAGCTCGAACGTATAGGTGCGAACGCCTGCACCCGAACGGGTCATCACGATCAGGTTGGTCGATCCCGCCAGTTCGCGCGGCTTGATGAATAGCGAATTTTCGGCCGGGGCGACTTCCCATGATACGGTATCGCCAAGCGCCACATGCTCAACGCGCTCGCCCGCTGAAAAGACAATCTGCGTTGCCGACCGGAACACGCCGACGATACGGAACACCTGGCCTTCGCTATAGATGACTTCGCGGATGCGGTTGTCTTGTGACGTCGGGTGCGGGGTCTCGTTTGCGAGCGTCGGGCTGGCAGCGACCATCATGGCGATCGCCGCAATGCGGAGTGCTGGTTTCATTGCGTCACCTCCAGATCGGCGCGGTAGGTCTGCACTTCCAGTCCCAGCGGGTTTTTGAACCGTTGCTGTTCGGTCGTCGGCGTATCCGTGGTGTCATAGGTTACGGTTGCGATAGCCGGTGTATCCGTCACGACCGCGCCGTGCTGGAGATTCTTGGTGAAGCGGATTTGCGCGACGTTCTTTGAAACGAACGTCACGGATTTGATCGCGATGAACACCGTATCGAGATCGGTGAAAACGCTTTGGGGCGACTTGGGATTGTCCTTGCTGTAAAACGCCGTCCACCGCGCCTGTTCGTCGCGCGACGACATTGCCAGCACACCCTCGAAGAATTCCTTGCGCGCTTGCGGAATCCAGCCCTCGCGGTTGCGGACGTAATCGGCGAGAAAATATTTGGCGACCGCCTCGTTATAAGTGATCGCCCTGTTGCCCGACATGGACGCGGTAATCTCGCTTGCGCCGGTCGCCTTATCCACCGTGATGACATAGGGGGCGACGGTCTTGAGCGGGGTCAGCATCGCAACCGCTGCCACGCCGGTAATGGCAAGCCCGCTCGCCACACCGGCAACGATCCATGCCAACCGCTTGGAGCGGTTGGCGGCAAGCAAGCGGTCGCGATCCCAGCTTGCGGCTTCGGCAAAATAGGCTTTCAGATCCCGCTCATCTGTGACGCCGCTCGCCATCGCTCAGCAGCTCTTATATGTGCGCTGGGGCTGCGCAGAACTTATCGGTGGCACTTGCGCGCCGGTCTTGTCCTCGCTTCCGGCAGGCTTTGGAGACTTAGGTGGTGCCGGAGATTTGCCGGGGAATACGTCCACACCCGCACGTCCTTGTCCCTGTGCTTGGCCTTGTTTCTGGCCTGCGGGCGTTGACGCGCCGGTCTGCGGATCGACTGTCGGCAAAATCGAGCCGTAAGGGTTGGCCGTGCGGCGATGGTGTCCATCGCACCGGGCCAGCTTGGGCGACTTTGGCGCGGCGGTGATCGTGCTGGCGGGCATGATGATCGCTGCCGCCATCAAAAGACTCATGACTTGCTTACGCATACGCTACCCCCTCACACTGCCCCACGGCTGACTGAACCCGATGTCCGCATCCGCGCGATACCGCGCGCGAAACCGCGTTCGATGGCACGGCTGGTCGCCTGCGCTCCGCTTGCACCGCGCCCGACGACGAACCCGCCTGCCGCAGCGATTGCCGAAGCAAACTGGTTCGCAAGGGCAGGACCGCCGCCGCCCAGCGAAGCGGCGAGCATCGGAATTTGCAGGAAAAAGAAGAAGCCGAGCGCGTAAAAGGCCAGTGCCTTGATCGCGGCCATGCCAATCTCGTCATTCTCCGAAATGGTGGCGATGATCGTTTCACCGGTCTGGGTCAGGAACAATGTCAGCACGAGCGCGAAGACGATCAGCATCAGATAGTTGATGCAGGCTCCCAGCCAGGCGAAGAAATAGCCGCGCGTGGACTCGAACAGCAGGGCCGCGACAAAGAGTGGCCCGACCACCGAGAGGAGGGCTAGGGCAAACAGGCCGAATGCACTGATGACAAAGCCAATGGCGGCGCAGAGCAGCGTGGCGACGATGACCATCACCACGAGGAATCCCGAAAAGACCGCATAGCCGATGTCGGGCAGCGTGCCTTGGGTTTGCTGATAGGTGGCGGCGATCTTGCGCATCGTATTGGCGGTTTCAAAGCCAGTGCCAGCCAGCTTGTCGTAAAAGCCGCCAAGCCCGCCAACGTCGGCACCGCCCAGCGCGCTCGCGAACTGGCCGGGGAGGCCACCGAGCGCAAACATGCCAATCTGGGTGCCGTAGAGCGAGGTCACGGCAAAATAGAGGAATGCGAGCTGGCAGCCGCGATAGGCATACTCGCGAAATGGATATTGCACTGCCCCGCGCATGATCGCGTATCCCAGCAGCGAAATATAGATCACGATGCCGATGCGCAGCGCGGGCGAAACTATCCCGATCACCGCCGCATATTTGCCGACGATGGCCGCCAGCGCATTGCTCAGCGCCTCGAACATCGTGGTGAAAACATGATCGCTGAAATTCATATCAGGCTCTCAATCCTCAACCGGCGTTCACGGGGCGATCTGGCGTTGCGACTTGGCGAAGGCCGCTGCCCGGCAGTTCGTGGCGACGACAGCCGGTTCCGCCGCAGCCGGCGCACTACCGGCTGACCATTCGTGGCAGATTTTCTGCATCGCCTCGATCTCCTGCGGGTGGGCGACATAATATTGCCAGGTCCGGGCTGGCATATCGGCCGGGGGTGCGGATTTGCCGCACCCCGCGACCAGCAGCACGATCAAGGAGGCTGCGATGCGCAATCTCATTGGCCTTTGTAATAGCGGCTTGCAGCGTCGAGCCTTTGGGCAAGTGCCGCCTGTCCCGCCGCCGCACGTTCGCGTTCCTGCGCCTGTTGCTGCAAGGCGATGGCCTGCAAGCGGAGCTGGTCGTTCTGCATGGCGACTGATTCGAGTTGCAGCCGTGCGCTCAGATCGCCGACTTCCTTGGCCGTGGTGGCGGTCGTCAGCCGGGTGCGGAGCTGGTCGAGACCCTGCGACCGCGATGTGACGGCAGCACCAATGTTATCGGCCAGCCCGGCTGTAATACCGATGTTGCGCGCAGCGAGGTCGAAGCCCGCGCGTGACTGTTCGGAGCCAGACAGGCCGAGTTTGTCGAGCAGGCCGCGATAGACCGCATCGGCCTTGGCCCGGCCCGCGCCGACAACATCCAGATTGCCGCTGCCAAATCCTTGCAGCGACCCTTGGGACGTGTCGAGTTCGCGCAGCGCGTCGCTTTTGAGCTGCGCTGCCAAGCGCGGAATATCGGTGAGTTTGTTCAAATCCTGATAGAGTTTCTGCGCTTCGGCAATTTGCTGTTTCCCTTGCGCAACCACTTGGATCGCCTGCCGCACCGCGTTGATTTGCTGGAGCAAGTTGGCGCTGTCATGGACGGGCATCCCTTGCGCAAATGCAGGCAAGGGGGCCGCGAACAGCAGTGTGGCACTCAGTGCTTTGATCATTCTCTTCATCGTCTTTCCTTTCGTTGCAGCTCAGCTTGGACGCCTCCGTTGATGGAAGAGGGGAAGCCAGAGCGCGGGGTCAGCCCCCACCTCGGCAATGATTTCGTCGGCAACAGCGGTGGTCTCGGCGCGGCCCGACAGCACCGCGAGCGCGTCATCGAGACCGCTCAGATCGAGTTCGACCACAACGCTGTCATGGCCTTGCTTCACCAGAAATTTATGGCTCTCGGGGGCCAGGTCTTCGCGCACGAGTTTGAATTCGGCTTCGGACAGCGCGAAGCCTTCGACATAATCGCGCCGCGCGCCGAATGGATTCGGCAGCATGATTTTGGTGGCGACCTGTTCCAGAATCGAATGGCTGATGTCGCTCTTAAGCGCATCGGCCGGCGATTGCGTGGCGAACACCAGCACCGCGTTTCGCTTGCGGTAAGTTTTGAGGCCGTCTTGTGCGAAGCGCCGGAAGGCGTCATCGCCCAGCGCTTTCCAGAACTCGTCGATGCAGATAATCATCCGCTCGCCGGTCAGGAGCTGGTCGATCCGGTGGAACAGATACAGCATGACCGGCGTGCGAATATCGGCATTGTCGAGAAAATCGGTCATGTCGAAGCCGATGAACCGGGCATCGAGCGTCATGCTATCCTGGGGGTTGTCGAACACCCAGCCAAGCGATCCTTCCGACGTCCATTTTTCGAGTCGTGCGCCGACGCCACTGGAATCCTTCATACCGAGCATAGAACGGAGCGCGCTCAGCGAGCGGTCTGCGACAGGGAGTTTCATCACGGCATTGATGCCGTCCTCGATCAGCCGTTCCTCCTGGACCGTGATCGGCTTGCCATCGGCGCGAACGAGCTGACGGATGAAGAGCGACAGGAAGGTCTTGTCTTCGGCGCGGTCGGCAAGGGCTTTGAGCGGTGAGAAGCCGGTGGGGACGCCGTTATGCAAGGCGAGATAGGTGCCGCCACTTGCCTGCACGAAGATCTGCGCGCCGCGATCCTTGTCGATGAAGATCTGCCGCGCGCCGGTCTTTTCGGCCTGGGCCATCAGGAAGTTGAGCAGCACCGTTTTGCCGCCGCCGGACGGGCCGATAATCAGCGTATGCCCAAGATCGCCCTTGTGGAAATTGAAGAAATAGGGGCTGCGCGCATTGGTTTTGAGCAATGCCACCGCATCGCCCCAATGATTGCCGCGTGATTGTCCGGCAGGGAAGGTATGGAAGGGCGAGAAGGCCGCGAAATTGAGCGACGTAATCGGCGCGGGCCGTGCTCGCCATGCGAAATTGCCGACGAGCTGCGACCAGTAAGCGGCTTCAAGCGCGGCCCCTTCGCGCGCTGCGACCATGCCGGTGTCGGCCAGCGCCGCGCGCGCGACCGACATATGGTCGCGGAGCGCCTTCATCGAATTGGCATAGACCGCGAGTGTGAAGTGATGATCGCCCAGCACGAAGCGGTTCGACATAAGGTCATCGCCTGCGTCGATCAGGGCATCGGCCTGGCTGACCGCACGGTCGCCCGCATTTTCCATCTGAGTCATGCGCAGCCGGAACTTCTCGGTCGCCGCCGCCCGTCCGAGAAAAGTGAAGCTCTGCGTCAGCACGAACCCGAAATCGACCGACAGCAGCGCCTCGAACTGGCGCGGCGTCGTCTGTGCCGGATATTCGCGGATGCCAAAGATGCCGCCAAAAGCCGACGCATCGGCGTCGCGAACCTCGATGGTTTCCGCGCCGAAGATCGTGCGCGCGCGGTAAAGTGCGCCGCCCAGATGGCCGCGCACCACAGGAACGCGGGCGTGGCGACCGGTCATCACCATGTCGGCGACTTCCATCGTTTCGGAGAACATCAATCCGCGATGCCCGTAGATCGCGCAGCGGCGCGGTTCGCAGCGCGCCATGAGTTTTTCAAAATCGCGGGCTTTGTCGTCGAGAAGCTCGATCAGGGACTCGTCGATCAGCGGACCTTGCCGTGCCTGACCCGAGACCTTGCGTTTGAAAAGCTGGATTAGCTTGTCACCGCCCGTGGCCGCAGGGCGGATCACCAGCGTCGCAAAGAAGCGGTTGATGAACATCCGTTCCCGGTTGATCCGGCCAAAATAAGCGCGGTCGAGATCGGCAGCGAAACCGGATTTGAATGCCCCGCCAGGATATTGATCCACCCGCATCCTGATAAGGTGCGTCCAGATCGACAGCCGTTCGTCATGCAGGTTCCGGAGCATCCCGTTCAGCTTGGTGTGCCAGTCGTTCAAGTCGCGCACATCGGCGGTCTCGAAGGCGCGGCCTTGCAGCTCGAATGTCAGCATGATGTCGCCGGAATCGAGCGCCACCATCTCCTCATTCACATGGCGCGCATAGGGAAGGAACTTTTCAGGCGTCGCCTCGCGCTGCGCGACCTTGAGCGGCACAGCTTCATTCGAGGCAAGCAGCCTAGACATGGCGGCCAAAACCTTTGCGGCGCAAACCAGCCAGCGGCAGCGGCGAGTAGCTGCTTCCGCCCCAGAAGGCCCGGTTGCGGTTGCCGAGTTTGGTACGGCCCCAGAGGAACAGCAGGCGGAACGCATTGACGTCATGGCGCACGATCAGCCGCGAGATCGAATAGCCGAACGCGACGACCAGCGCGGCATAGACCGGACTGTTGGTTTCGATCAGCACCGAGGCGCTGGAAATCAGCAGCAGCACCGCTGCCTCTATCGGGATTCCTGCCCATAGCGCCGGGCGCGTCACCGCGAGGAACAGCGTGTTTTTCGTCAGGATTTCTGTGTCGTCGTTCACTCGCGTCAGCCCGCAATGATGCCGACGATGGAATCCGCCGAGAAGACAATGGCGATGCCGATGATGACTGTGACCAGGATCGCCGTTGAGGCGCGGCCCGTGAACCAGAGCAGGCCGGTGACGATGACGGCGATCACCGCGAGCGTCCTGAGCAGCGTCGAAGACAGCAGCCCGCGCACCTTGGTCGCAAAGCTCTCTAGATTCTGAGCATATGCGGGGTCAGGATTGAACGCCGACACCACGACCACCAGCGTGAGCGCGACGCTCCACATGAGCGCGTTCTGCCGCGACTTCGGCATGGCATCGAACCAGCGAGTCAGCCGTGATCGGACACCGACGGTGCTGCGCAGAATTGTTTTCAGTCCCGCCATACGCTTATGCTTTCTCTCGTTTCAGATCTGTTGGCCGTTTGCTGGGCATGGGTAGCGCGCTCGAACAGGTTCCAGGCAGGCGGGGCGATGGAGTCAGCGGCAGTCGTCACTGTGGGAGCGAGGTTTTCCGAGATGAGCTGCACACGCGCATCGAGCGGCGGCTGTTTCATCGTTGGCGCTTGCGCCGTGTCCGTGTCGGCAAAGCCCGCGTTACCGACGACCTTGGCCACATAGCCGTTGCGGAATCCGCGCGACGAGCTTCCGGTATTATAGAGCGAGAGTGCGATCCGGAGCGCGGTTTGCGGATCGCGTCCGGGAATGGCCGCGTTGTAATTCTGAGTGATGACTCGCCCCAGCGCCGCGACATTGGTGCAGGGGTCGAACACCGTGTCCCAGGTCAGGCCGAGCCAGCGCATATTCCGCGAGTTGATTTGCCCGAGGCCAAGATCGACTGAATAGCCCGCCGCTATGTATCGCTGTGCGGTCGCGGCGGCGCTCTCAGCATTGAACTGCGCCGGAGGTTGTGTCCCGCCATTGACGTTGAGGGCGAACCGGCGTCCGCGGCTTTCGGTCTGAACGATTGCAGCGACAGTTTGCGGCGCGACATTGGGCGCACATTGCGACGCCAGTGCGAGTATGGCAGCCGCAGTATAGGCCATTACAGACCATTCCCCGAGATACTGAGAATTGATCGGGGATGCGCTCGGTAGTTCACAGTGCATCGCCCTCCCAATTACTTTGCTCAAACAAGAAATCCCTGTCTGGCAGTTTGGCGAATGGTAGCGGGAGGGCGGACAGGTCAGCTATAGATTCAGGAAGGCGTTGCGACTGTTTCGGCGTGTCTATCGTAACCCGAAACGCCCTTTGACCTTCAATCTTGATGCTGTGGACTATGTGTTCGTCGCTGTGTGGATTCGCTGACAGCCCGATTCACTGTCCGACTTAGGACAAATAAGGCGAAATCGAACATTCGCCTTCGCAATCTCAAGGCCCCGCCGGTGTCATCCAGCTAGGGGCTAAAAATGAATCGAAGCCGATATGTAACCCGGCCACTCGACGCGACCGATCGAGCCATTATCGCCGCGTTGTCCCAGAACGGTCGCATGACCGTCCGGGATCTTGCAGCCCATATTGGCTTGTCCAGCCCCAGCGTTACCGAGCGTATTCACAAATTGGAAGATGCAGGCGCAATCCAGGGATATTCGGTTTTGGTCGATCCTACAGTCTTCGGCCTTGGTATCGCAGCACACGTCCGGCTGCGCGCCATGCCGGGCGAGGTAAAGAGGGTAGCGCAGATGCTAATCGACACGCCCGAGATCGTGGAAGCGGATCGCGTCACCGGCGAGGATTGCTTTCTGGCAAAAGTCGTAGCGGGCAATGTGCTTGAGCTTGAGAATGTGGTTGATCGCTTCCAGCCTTATGCGTCGGCGGACACGGCCATTATTCTATCATCAACGGTCGAGCGACGGCTTCCCAAATTGTAGGTGTCCTGCCTCGGGCGCGGCGTTGTGTCCGGCTAAGCATACGCTCCCGTCGTCACAGGAACCTACGGAAGTAAGGTTGTGGCTGATTTGGACGCGATCCATTGGAAGTATCGCAACCCCGATAAGGCTTGTATATCGAACGCAATGGAGAATGCGTGCAAGTTTCTGGAAAGCCTTCAACGATTCGATTTGTCGATGCTGCTGCGACATTGCCGGGCATCGGTCGAACAGCTCGAAACTGCTCTTGATTGGTTCTCAGACTTAGAAGACGAAGCAATCATCATCCGCGCGCCAGTGCCGATAGCCGAGGCGATGCGCTCACTTCCGCAACAAGATCGTAAGCGGATTGCCGAAGCTGTTTCGAGTGGGCAGCAGGTCAGCAAACAACACGATGATATTCGCGTCGAAACGCTGGACGATGCTAACGCATCCGGCGCGGTTGCGCTGCTATCCGAATTGCTGATCCATCGTGGGATGATGATCGACGTTGCGACCGGAGGCGCACGTATTCAGGACGTGGACGACTATTACCGGGCGCGAGAAGTCCGAATCCGACAAGCGATCCCCGAAAGCGTCACATACGACAACCCGCACGTCGATTTGTGGGCATGGTATCGCCATTGGGGTGCGGAACTGCCGCAATACAAGGATCGGCGCTTCTACGTTCTCCAGCTATTCGGCCCCGCGATCGAAGCCATTGCAAAACGATCATCGTTGCCGTCGGAACCGCGCGAGGTGACGGGATGGGAGCGAGTTGACCGCACTTTGTCGAAGGCGCGAGCGCAACTTGAGACCGCATCCGCCGAAGAAGATTGCCAAGCCATCGGCCTACTATGCCGCGAAGTCATCATATCGCTGGCGCAGGCGGTCTATAATCCCATTATCCATGAATCGTTGGATGGCGTGCGGCCAAGCGACACGGACGCGAACCGAATGCTTGAAGCTTATATCGGGCACGTCTTTCCCGGAGCGAGCAACAAGGAAGTGCGGGCACACCATCGCGCATCGCTGGCGTTGGCGCTTAACCTTCAACATCGCCGAACTGCTACCCGGCAACTCGCCGCGCTTTCCGTCGAAGCGACTGCATCAACGACTGCTGTTGTGTCTATCATCGCTCGTGCGGACACCGTCTGACGACCAATTGGTCATATGAGGGCCAATTAAACACCTGAAAGGCGGAAATGCGATGAAGGGCGGTCAGGCGACCTTAGAATTCCGCACGTCGTCAACCCGTCTCATTTCAGTCCGAACACCCTCATCGCCCCAGTTCATTTAGGCAAAACTTACACACATCCTTACACACTTTTTGCTTGTCTTAAAAATAACAATGTAGTATCAATAGGGTACGGTTGTCTCGTCCCACTCAAAATCCGGTTCCGAAAGGAGTGTCGGTTCGATTCCGACCGCCCGCACCAATTCTGCTTTCGCTCAGGCTCCCGCTGGCCGCGTCCACCGCCCTGCGGTCCGGACTTCCGGCTATTTCGGTTTGCGGAACCGGAACAGGAAGCGGTCGGTCTTGCCCCGAATGCCGGGCGCGAACACATTTTCGCTGTGATCGTCAGCCGGGTTGCGCAGCAATGCGCTCTCCTCTTCCAGCACGAACCCCGCGGCGGTCCAGTCCGCCTTCACCACATCCGGGTCGATCCGGTGGAATTTCTCCACCGTTTCGCGCGTATCTCCGGGCAGGCCGACATGGTCGATGACGCCGACAACGCCTCCCGGCTTCATCGCCATGTACAACGTCTTCAGATAGGCGGCCGGATCGGTACGCGGAATCTTGTATTTCTCCGATTCCCAGTAAAGGTCATGATAGGACAGATTGACGATGGCGAAATCGAAGCTGTCCGGCGTCGCCGCGAAACTCTCGAACGGATAGGTGGCCAGCGTGACGTTGCTCGTTCGGCCGAGCAGCCCGTTCCACATCTCCAGTCCCTTGGCGTCATTGTAGAACTGCGTCGGCTGAAAGGCCGTGACATGGCCCTTGGGTCCTACCACACGGCTCATGATCTCCGCCCAATAGCCGGTTCCGGTCATCAGATCAGCGGCGGTCATTCCCGGCTTCAGGCCGAGAAAGGCGAGTACCTCGGCAGGCTTCCGGCTTTCGTCGAGAGCAATGGCGTCGGCCGGGCGGCCCGGTGCGGTGACGGCCGCGAAAATATCGGCGGCCTTGTGATGGCTGGCGAAGGCCGCATGCGGCGCAAGGGCGAGCGCCCCCGCAGCGAAAACGGCAAGAAAAGGCAGGCGCATGGGCATCCCTCCAAAAGCTGTGGGCGATGCGCGATATCATGCGCCCGGCAGGGCACGGGACTCAAGTGTCAATTGAAGAAGGAAAGTTCAGGCCCAACGGTCAACGAGACGGCCCTGCATCTCGTCGGCGGTGCGGACGACCGAGAGATTGGCGGAGAAGGCGAGCTTTGCGGCAATCTGCTCCACCATTTCCGAGACGAAGTCGACCTCCGGTGCGGCGACCATCCCCGCGGCATTGGCATAGGGCGAGGTCGGGTCCGATACAGGGCGGAAGCCCGGCGTATGCGGCACGACTCGGGTGTAGGTGCCGCCGCTTTCGAGCGACGCGCTGGATATGCGAACCGGCTGATAGACCTGCGGGCTGGATGCGGTCGAAGGCGTGCCCGCCGTGGCGAGCGGCCCGTTGCTGTTGGCGTTGGCGATATTGTTCGCGCTCGCGTTCAATCGCGCGATGCTCGCCTGAATGCCCGATAATGCTGTGCCGATTGCCTGCATGGCCCCGTGGATCGCACGGCCGGCGTTAACGGCGCGTCGCGTGAAAGGGTTTACGCGCGGGAAAGCAGATTACAGGAAATTGTTGGGCCAGATCATCGTGCGCCACATATGCGCGACCGGCGACCCGTCGAACCCCAGCCCCTCCTCGGGCTGCCGGAAATGACGGCCGATGATGTCGGTGAAGATTTCCGGGTCGATGTCCCTGGCGGCATCATCGAAAAAATAGATGTCGTTGAGCGTCACCTGCCGCGCATGCATGTACCAGCGATGGTTGCGCGCATGTTCGGCGTCGCGCCGGATATAGTCCTCCGGCACATAGTCGCGCCCGAAAAAACGATAATAGCTTTCGGGATAATCATAGCCGACGCTTTCGTCCGCATAATAGCGGAGCGGCTGATGATATTTCACCGCCCAGGCGACTTCCTCGGCCACATAGGGCGCGATGAACTGTGCGCCCCAATAGCCATGATCCGCGCGGATGAGCCCGGTATTGGCGATATCGTGCAGCAGGCAGGCAAGGACGACCGGCTCGTCGAACCCGTCATCGAGCGCGCGCTTCGCCGAGGCCAGCAGGTGGCGGCGCGAAATGCCGGTGAAGCGGAGACGAAAGAAATCGAGCAGCGTCGGAGCGGCGGGCATGCGCGGCAAGGCCGGATTGTCGCCCATCATGTAGACCGTGCGCTCGTCCAGCTCGTCCCGCCCGAGCGTCTGCGCATTGGCAAGGCCGGTGCCGGCCATCGCGTGCGGCGGCGGCACGATCACCCGGCGCATGCCCGATTGCGGATGATCGCCCTCCTGCGCCTCGGCGATCAGCAGCGCCTTCATTTCATCGGGGGTGAGCATGGCGCCGGTGGCTCAGGCGGCGCGGGGACGGACGGTCAGTTCGAGTCCGAGCGCATTCAGGACCGCCGCCAGCGTTTCAAGCGTGGGATTGCCGTTTTCCGAAAGCGCCGTGTACAGCGCCTGCCGTCCAAGGCCCGTCTTCCTTGCGATCTCGCTCATACCCTTGGATCGGGCGATATCGCCGAGCGCACTGGCAATGTGCTTGGGGTCATTCCCCTCCATTGCCGCCTCAAGATAATAGAGAATATCCTCCTCGGTTTCGAGGTGGTTGGCGGGATCAAACGGGATAACCTTCAATGCCATCATCTGCTTCCTTGGCGAGGCGCTTCGCCGTCGCGATATCGCGTGATTGCGAACCTTTATCTCCACCGTTGAGCAGGATGATGAGCACGCCATCCCGCCACATATAATAGATTCGATAGCCTGGACCGAAATGTAGGCGCAATTCCTGCACTCCGTCGCCTACCGGCTTCGTATCTCCGGCATTCCCGTCGGCGAGACGTTTCAGCCGGTCGTCGATCCTCAACCGCGCTTTCCGATCACGCAGGCCATCGAGCCAGTCGCGAAAGACTTCGGTTTGAACAACTGTGATCATGAGTATCTACCTGCCAAGATTTGCGAGCATCGGCTTTACTCACGATTCACGTGGCTCGATGTCTCTACTCGCCTTTGGCAGGTGGCGGCCCTGATCGACATGTCCTTTATATAAGACAAAACAATGCTGGAGTCAACGCATCTTCCGCTGCGTTTTTCCATATCGCAATTTCCGCGTTCCCGGCTTGCCCTCGGTCGCGCGGCCACGCGGGGCGGTGATCTGCGTCCCGGATGAGGGCAAACCCAGCTCCTCCGCCTCCAGCTGCTTGATCTCATCGCGCAGCCTCGCGGCCTCCTCGAACTCCAGATCGGCGGCGGCGGCGCGCATCTTCTTTTCCAGCTCCTCGATATAGGCGCGCAGATTATGGCCGACCATGTGCTGCGGCGCGTCCTCGCCGCCAATCTCCACGGTCACCTGATCCTTGCTCGCGACATGCGCGATGATGTCGCCCACGGCCTTGCGCACCGTTTCCGGCGTGATGCCGTGCGCCGCATTATATTCGAGCTGCTTCTCGCGCCGCCGGTCCGTCTCGCCCAGCGCCCGCTCCATGCTGCCCGTCACGCGGTCGGCATAAAGGATAACGCGCCCGTCGACATTGCGCGCCGCGCGGCCGATGGTCTGGATCAGCGAAGTCTCGCTGCGCAGAAAGCCCTCCTTGTCCGCATCCAGTATCGCGACCAGCCCGCATTCGGGAATGTCCAGCCCCTCGCGCAGCAGGTTGATGCCAACCAGCACATCATAGACGCCGAGCCGCAGGTCACGGATCAGCTCGATACGCTCCAGCGTCTCGACGTCGCTGTGCATGTAGCGCACCTTGATCCCCGCCTCGTGCATGAACTCGGTCAGGTCCTCGGCCATGCGCTTGGTGAGCGTGGTGACGAGCGTGCGGTATCCGCGCTCCGCCGTCTTTCGCGCCTCGTTGATCAGGTCATGTACCTGATCCTCGACCGGTTTGATCTCGACCGGCGGGTCGATCAGGCCGGTCGGGCGGATCACCTGCTCGGTGAACACGCCGCCGGTCTG
>JBFXHW010000013.1:0-21145 GCA_050176605.1 Sphingobium sp.
AGGGGGAAAAGAAAATGCCCGCCAGACGAAGCGGGCGGGCATCCAAGATGTCAAAGATGACAGGGATCAGGCGAGCGCGCCGACCGCCTTGGTCAGACGGCTGAACTTCCGCGATGCCGTATTCTTGTGCAAAACACCGCGGGCCACGCCGCGCGCCAGTTCCGGCTGAACCACCTGCAGGGCGCTGGCGGCCGCGTCCTTGTCGCCGGCGGCGATCGCGCTTTCCACCTTCTTGACCAGCGTGCGAATGCGGCTGATCCGGTTGCCATTGATCACGGTCCGGCGCGCGTTGCGGCGGATGCGCTTTTTTGCCTGCGGCGTATTGGCCATATCGTCCTCAAAATTCCGTATCGTATGCGGGCAGACGACCGAAACGCCGCCACCTGACTCATGAAGCCGTCGCCCATAGCGGCTGATCCCCCGCGCGTCAACCGCCAGAGAAGCTCGACTGGCGCGGCAATCCACGCTTTTCCCCGCGAGCGGTCGATTGCGTGAGACAGAAGGCCGAAACGGCGCTAGCCAAGGCACGATGCTCCTGCCGCTTTATACCCTTGCACTGCTTTGTCTGCTGGCTTTTCTGCATCCCTATCTGCTTTATCCGCTCACGCTGCGGCTCATGCGCGCGCAGCCGGGCGAGCGGAGGGACGGCGGGCGTCCTTCTGCAAGTCTGTTGTTCGCGGCCTATAATGAGGAACGCGTGCTGGCCGCCAAGCTCGCCAATCTGGATGCGATCAGGGCACTTCATCCAGACCTGGAAATACTCGCCTATTCCGACGCCAGCACCGATGGCACGCTTGCGCTGTTGCAGAGCCGCCCCGACCTGCTGCGCGTCATCTCATCGCCGGAACGAACCGGCAAGGCAACGGGCATGCGCAGGATGGTCGCGGAGGCGCGCGGGGATATCTGCATCTTCACGGACGCCAACGTCCTGCTCGAACCAGGCTCGGTGGCAAAGCTGCTGGATCATTTTCGCGACCCGGCCATTGGCGGCGTTTCGGGTACGCTCCGCTATATCAATGAGGGGGAAAGCGCGACGGCGCAGGTCGGCGGGCTCTACTGGCGGCTGGAAGAGCGGATCAAGGCGCTGGAATCGCGCTGCGGGTCGATGATGGGAGCGGACGGATCGATCTTCGCCACGCGCCGCATCCTTTATCCCGGGATACCCCCACATCTGCTCGACGACATGATCGCCTCGATCAGCGTGATCTTCAATGGCCTGCGGCTGATCAGCGCGCCTGATGTCGTCGCCTATGAGCGCAACACGACCGATCCAGCAGATGAATTCCGGCGCAAGCGGCGGATTGCCTGCCGTGCCTGGAACAGTCACCGCTATCTCTGGCCCCGGATATGGACGCGTTTTTCAGCTGTCGACCGCTACAAATATGTTTCGCACAAGCTGTTGCGCTGGTTTGGCGCCCCGGTCCTGGCAACCGCTGGTCTGTCGCTCGGCATGGCGCTCTGGCTCGGCGGCCATCACCTTGCGCTCGCGTTGCTGATGGGATTGGCACTGGCGTGCTGGATTGCCGGCGGGCTGTTGAAAATCCGTCCGTTTGGCGCATTGTGGGAAGCGCTGCGCGCCATTTTCGCGACATTTCTCGGCATCCTCGACGCGTGGTCGGGCGAGAGCTACCAGACCTGGTCGCCCGCAAAATCGCGTGATTGAAGGCGCCTTTTACGACTCGGTCTGGATGATCCAGTGCGCGCCATCCTCAATCCCCACGGCACTCAGGATTCCCGTGCGATAGGCACCTGTGTCGATGCCGATCCGGTTGCCCTTGATCTGAACGTCCTCGCCCTCGCTATGGCCGTGCACCACCCGCCAGGGATGTCTTGCCCGGCTTGAGAGGAAGGGCTCCCTTATCCAGAGGAGATCGTCGATGCTCTGCTCGTCAAGCGCCACCTTGGGTCGAACGCCGGCGTGGACGAACAGATAATCGTCGAACTGTATGTGGCTGGGGAGCCTGGCCAGCCAGTCGGTCAGCCAGTCCGGCACGGCATCGCGGAATACGCTGACAAGGTACGCCGCTCTATCCGGATCGGCGCATGCGTGCTCGACAAGCTCGGGGTCGATGTTCCAGCTCCGCAGCGTCTCTTCGCCACCATATTGCAGCCAGAAGCGGAGCGCTGTCGGGCTGCCGTCCAGCACATCGAGCATCGCCTGTTCATGGTTGCCGCGCAGACAGTGAAAGTAATCGGAGTCGCGCATGGCATAGAGCAACTCGCACACATCGCGCGAAAATGGTCCCCGGTCGACATAATCGCCCAGCATGACCAGATGGGTCTCCGCAGGTGGGCGGTTGATCTGATCAAGCTCGATGAGCTGCAGCAGCCGCACCAGCAGGTCGAAGCAGCCATGCACATCGCCGATCGCGTAGATCCGGCGGCCGCCGGTGCTGCGCGCCTGGTTACGCTTGGGGCGATTCCATAATTCCATCGGAGGGATGTCAACAAATGCCAGGCAAAAAGCAAGCCGTACCGGTTCCTGCCGGTGGCGCGCGGCGTCGGCACAAAAGAAATCGCCCGGCGGGCACATCCGGCCGGGCGATATCGGGATCAGGTTTCGCTGTTCGCGACCGTCAGTCGCGGCTGCCCATGAAGCGCAGCAGGAACAGGAACATGTTGACGAAATCGAGATAGAGGCTGAGCGCGCCCATTACCACGGACTTGCCGACCATTTCCGTACCCGCGACATAGGCATACATGCTCTTGATCTTCTGCGTGTCATAGGCGGTAAGACCCGCGAAGATCAGCACACCGATGGCGCTTATCGCAAGATCCATCACGCTGGACTGCAGAAAGATGTTGATGATCGAAGCAATGATCAGGCCGAACACGCCCATGATCAGAAAGGTACCGAAAGCCGACAGGTCCCGCTTGGTCGTGTAACCGTACAGGCTCAGACCCGCGAAGGCCGCAGCGGTCGCGAAGAACGTCTGCGCGATCGACGTACCGGTATAGACGAAGAAGATCGAGGCGAGCGAAAGCCCCATGACCGCCGAATAGCCCCAGAACAGAGCCTGTGCGGCCTGCGTCGAAAGCCGGTTGATGCCGAAGCTCAGCACCATGACGAAAATCAGCGGCGAGAACATAAGGACGTATTTGAGGATGCCCGGGCCGAACAGTATCTGCTCCGCCATGCCGCTGTTGGCGAACAGCATCGCAACGACGCCAGTCAGCAGCACGCCGCTCGCCATGTAATTGTAGACCGACAGCATGTAGGACCGCAGACCCGCATCGAAGGTCGCCTGCCTGGTGCCTTCAGTCGCGGCACCGAAGCCCACGCTACCCGTCCGAGGATCAGACCAGTTAGCCATTGCAATACATCTCCTTGTCGCTGGCGCTGTTGCCAACTGACCATAATATCGGATGTTTAGGCGCAGGTTTCAAGCGAAACCGGACCATGGAGCCACGGAACCGCAATTACCGACACCGTCCCGCCGACTCCCGAGCCGTTCGTAAGGAGCGGCGAGGCGCGGTATCAGTCGGCCATTATGACGCCACAGGCGATGCGGCCACCCGAATTACCCGATGGATCGGACATCATGTCGTCCGGCCCGGCATGGATGACCAGCGCCGCGCCGTCTGCATCGAGCAAGGGCGTGTCGCCACCGGTTATGGAGGCATTGGCGATCGTGAAGTCGAGCGCGCCCTTGCCATCGGCATCTACGTCTATGTTGGGCATGTCGCCGCTATGATGGCCCTCCGGGTTTTTGAGGCCATGATGGGCGCCTGCCGGGTTCCAGTGGCCCTGCGCACCTGCAAAACCGGGGGCATCGCAGGTGCCGGTCGTATGGATATGTGCGCCATGCAGACCCGGCGATATTCCGGTTACCGACAACGAAACCGCTATGTCATCACCCTGCTGCGTCAGGTGCGCGGCACCGACCTTTGTCCCAGAGGCGTCGAGAATATCGGCATGCGCAGAAGGTCCGGCCTGCATCGCATGGGCGGAAGCGGCCGCCAGCAGCGTCATGACGAGCGGGGCATAAAGGGCGCGGTTGGGCTGGGGCACGATTTCTCTCCTTCGCGTGCATTTACGGGGTGGCTTTCGGAGGACGCCGCCGACGTTCGGAAACCTCATGCCGAAGCAGCCAGCATCGTTCAAACCAAAAGGGGGCCGGTCCACAAGGACCAACCCCCTTCTATCAGGTATCGCGCGGGAGCGGTACCGCTCCCGCCCGCCAATTACATGCCCGAACCCGGACCGTAGGTGATTTCCACACGGCGGTTCTGCAGTTCGCGGACACCGTCGGCGGTTTCCACGCGCGGCTTGCTCTCACCGAACGCCTCGGTCGAGATCACGCTCTCGGAGATGCCCTTGGAGACCAGATAGGCCTCAACGGCATCAGCGCGACGCTGCGAAAGCTTGACGTTG
This sequence comes from Sphingobium sp., assembly GCA_050176605.1. GTDB lineage: Bacteria > Pseudomonadota > Alphaproteobacteria > Sphingomonadales > Sphingomonadaceae > Sphingobium. The sequence continues at coordinate 4,376 of JBFXHW010000013.1, forward strand.
TAGGCAGGAGCGCCCGACTTGTCGGCGTGACCGGCAAGCATGACGTTCGCGTTACCGCAATTGCCATAGGCCGAAACCGCGTTGTCGAGGATCGTCGCCGCGTCGGGTGTAATATCGGCCTTATCCCATTCGAAGAAGACGATATACGGCCCAGGCGTGCACTCGACCACCGGCGGAGGCGGAGGCGGAGGCGGCGGAGGCGGCGGGGGTGGCGGCGGAGGCGGCGGAGGCGGTGCTTCCGGAGCGCCAAAGTTATACACCAACCCTGCGAGCAGGCTGTGCGTGCGAACATCCGCATCTACAGCGGTACCCGCCGGCGAGTAATTCCCGTTGGGCGCAAAGCTCGTCACGAGGTCGAGGTTGCGGTGGTTGAAAAACCGGTACTTCAACTCCGCATCAAGATTGCTCGTGAGCGGGAACCGGATGCCGGCGAGCGCCTGCCAGGCGAAGCCCGTATCGGAGTCGTCCGTCGTGAACGTGTACAGATGCGTGCGGGCAACACCAGCACCACCACCGACAAAGCCCTGAAGACCATCGTCCGGCCCGAAATCGAGCAGACCGTTGATCATGAAGCTCAGCGAACGGACGTTACCGCGCGTGCTGTCATAGCTGTCACGCGGATAGGACACGACATCGGTCCAGGCGCGCCGGAAACCGACTTCGCCTTCAAGACGGAACATGCCGAAATCATATCCGATCACGCCATCGACGTCATAGCCCGTATTATAATCGGCTGTGGCATCGGACAGACCGTCCGCGGTCGACATGTCGATATCCTCGACGATCATCGCCCCGCCATGCGCGCCGATATACCAGGCATCATCTCGCGCGAGAGCGGGCGAAGCCATCGCGGTCGTAGCAAGAGCTGCCGCAAGAGCGAACTTCCGCATTTCTCTTTCCCCTTTCAAAGTCTTTAGGAACTGCGGAAACTCCCTACTCTTTCAAAAGTTTCATGGCAAGACAACTTTTCCCGTCTGCACACCCGTTTAAATGCTAAAAAATTGCTTAAATTCCTTTGCGACAGATTAACCGAAAATTATCCTAATATTGCGCTCGCTTACTTCGCAATTCCCGGCCCACATAACCATTGGCTTCAAATATCGATCAGTCCGTGACTGCGCAGCATGGAAAGAATCTGCAAGATCGCTGCTCTTGCTTCTGTATCCGTTACCGATCCGCCGACGGGATCCGCAATTGCCGTCTGGCGCGCGCCTATAATACGATTTCCGGAGACATAATATCCGTCCGGTCTGACATTGGACGGCGACCAGCCGATTCCGTCATGCACCAGTGTCACGCCCGTATCGGCGACTATCACCTGTATGCCCGCCGAAGGCACCGCGAAACGCCAACCGCCCACCGTCATGCAGGCCAGTTCACCGTCATGCCCTGCCCAGGCGCCGGTCGCACCAGCGGCGATGATCCAGCATTGTCCCATCGCCGGGCTACCGGGCGGGAAAGAGAGCGCAGCGCTTTCAGCACGGGCATGCAGCAGCATGTCGATGACGGTGAGAGCCTCGTTATGGGTTACCTCCTTCTGCGCCTGACCGGCAAGAAGCAGCGGCAGGGAAAAACGGTCACTCTTGTCGAGGGCCATGGACAGAAACCTCCTTACGACATGGATTCAAAGGGTTAATTGGAGGAAAGCGGGCCGCCCGGCGCCGTAGGTGCCTATTTGGCGGATTTCCACATTCACCGGTCCTGTAACGGCATCGGCGGCGATGCTTGCCGCATCATATGTCCAGCCTGCCCAAGCGGTCTCGACCGTCCTGAACGCCAATCCGCCCTGCAGCAGGCTGATCCTGTATAATTCCTGCTCCTCGCCCAGCGGCGCGTCGGCGCCGTCATACCAGCTCCAGCCGGCGCGGCTGCGGCGTATCCATGAAAACTGCCAGTCGCCCGCCGACAGTACAGCCGAGGTATGGACTGGAGACAGCGGAAGGATCGCCTGAGAGAGCACGGCAACCGTCGCGGTGGCAGGAACCGTGTCGCCGATGCCGATTGCGGCCAGTTCCAGGGTTGCGCCCGGCAATGCCCGTACCGACGGGACCTGAAAAAGGCTGTCATCGTCGATCAGGAGAAATTGCTCGCCAGCCATATGAAACATCATCGCCCATTCGGTGCCGCGACGCCCGCGCAACAGGCGGGAAAGGCGCCATGTGTCCGGGCCTGTCTGGATCGCGGAACCGAACTGTATGACCTCCTGCCCTGCGAGAACGCTGTTTGCGCCGGCCAGCAATGCGGCATCGCTGGCGCCGGAAAGCTGCATCGTCCCGTTCAAAAGCTGGACATCCAGCGCGGAAATTGCGTCGAAGCAGGCGTACGAGGCCATGGCTTCCGGCGGCGACACGACTGCGCCCAATATTGCTGGCGGCGCAGATCCCCCGATCGATGTAAGCCCGCCGGTGGCGCTGTCCTCAGCGAACAGCTCTGCCGCCCGCCATCCCGGCTGTATTCCAGCCGCCGCCACCACGACAAGCGGTGCCGTCAGAAGCGCATCGTCGGGCATCGGCAGATCGGCGGCGACCAGCGTCGTCGGTCCATGCAGCCGGTCCGTCTGCGCGACCGCGCTGCCGCCACTCGAAGGCGGTGCGACGACACCCCCGCCGCCAACCTGACGCAAATCGAGGCGCACGCCCACACCATCCCATTCGCTCTGCTCGATGCGCCAGCGTCCGGGCTCGTCCGCAACCGTCACCACCGCCCCCGGCACCAGGGTCAGGGCGCGCCAGTCGCAGCGCAGGGTCAGGCTGGTCCGTCCAGTCCAAAGGCTGTTAAGCCGCGTTTCGGCCAGCGCCCGCGCAGCAACCGAATCCAGCACAGCAGGCAGATCGAGGGTTGCTTCGCGCCGGCCGGCACCCGTTCGCTCTGCAGTCTGGACACCCGCCTGATAGTCCCGGCCCGCGTCATAATGGCGCGCCGCGATGCGGACGGGTATATCCTCCGCCCGCGCACGTTCGCTGCGCTTGCCGCGATCATCCCGCCCGTTGAAGCGGCCACCGATCTGGTCAGCACCGATTGTCCCCTCGATCGCACCCGCCGCCTCAAGCGCCAGCCCGCCGCCCTCGGTCCGGAGCGCGAGTCCGAATGCATCCACCAGCGGCGAGAGCGTGTCGGACACGCTGCTGCCCGCTGCTGCAAATCCGGAAACGGAACGGTCTCCCGACGCGGAACCCGCAATCGCCCCGCCGCTGATATCGGCGGCAACATCGGAAATGAAGACCGCGCCGCTGTCGGCAACGACTTCGAATGTCAGCGATGGTATCCGGTTGCCGTAATCGGCGAGTTGCAGGTCCTCGAACACCGCATAGGCGGTGCCGCGGTGCGCTGGCGTGGTCGAAAGCCCCTTGTCGGCGGCGATCAGCGGATCGAGGCCCTGGTCGCCATTCCCGTCATAAAGCCTGAACGCGCCCACGCCTGTCTTGAAATCGCCAGCGCTGCCGCGCAGCAGGTTTCCGTCCGCCCAGATGCGCTGAACAGACACGATCCTGCGCGCCGAAAGCGCGACGGCGAAGCTGGCACTATAGCTATATGTCGTCACCTTGGGTTGCCCCTTGCCGCCGCCCTGCCTGCTCCGATGTTCCTGCAGGTCGGTTGCCCAGATCACGGAGCCGGCGACGCGGATCGTCCCGAACAGCCTGGGTATCTGATCGCCATAGCGCGATGTCTGCAGGCGAAGATCGGGGAGGCGCGGCCCCTGTCGCCCTTTGGGCGGGAACAACAGGGTGTTGTCGATCACCTGCCCCGCGAGCGCACCTATCGCGCCACCGATCGGCCCGCCCAGTGCGGTGCCGACGACAGTCAGAACCAGTGTTGCCATCATTATGCTCCCGGTCTCAGCGCCCCCAGCGCCAACGGCCCAGTATCGGCCATGGCGATGCGCCCGGCATTTCCACGACGAGCCCCAGTCCCGCATGGGCATGGACATGACCGCCGTCCGTTGCGACCATCAGGTGAAACTGTGCAACGCCGGCCGTCGCCACAATGATATCGCCCGGCCGCGCGGCGCGGACAGAGCGCAACCCGGCCGACCGCAATGCTGCACAGACCATTTCCGGTCGCCCCCCACGGACGGAATAGGTCGCCGGGGCAAGGTCCAGCGCACGTCTGTTTCCCGCCGCCGCGAACGCAAGCGCGCACAGGCCGATGCAGTCGACGCCCGTTTCCGCCGAGCGACCGTGCAGCCTGAAAGGCACGCCGATCAGCCCGCGCGCCGCAGCGACGATCCGTTTGGCCCGTCGCATCAACCTGCCCCCGGATAGCGGGTAAGAAGGTCGCTTCCGGGCAGATAGGGCTCGCCCTGAAAATTGACAGCATTGGCGAAGCGCGCCGAACAGGTCGCCATCAGCTTGTCGCACCCTTCGGTCAGGAGCGCGCGCGTGCCGGGCGCTACGGTGAAGGGAGGAATGTCCGCCAGCGTCACGCTGGCCGCGTCGTTGGCGATGATCGCCTGCGTGAGCCCGCAATTCTCTCCGTCCAGCCAACGCAGCGATCCGAAAACATAATCGCCCGCCGCCAGGCCGCCGCCTGCGCTCATCGTCTCCGCAGCAGCCGCAGATACCGTCACCACCCGCCGCCGCCGCGCCATGTCGACCCGGCAGGCGCGATTACCAAGGCGGGCGCGGCATCCGGGCGATGTTTCAGGCGCGACCGCCTGGCCCAGCACGGCGTTCGGCCCGGCAAGTTCGACCGTGAACGCGTCGTCCTGCTGCCCCACCGTGCCGAGTTCGCCGCGCATGATTTCGAGCCACAATATGCCGGGGTCGGTCCATTCGGTCAGGTGCAGCCACAGCGCAGACCCGTCCCATCGTCCGGCGCGGAGGTCCGTTTCGCTGATCGCGTCGCTCGTTATCGCGCCCTTCAGGTCCATGCTTTCGGGCTCAAGGCCAATCCCCCGCGACACCGCCGAGGGCGTCAGCCCCGGAGCCGCCCTATATAAGAAGCCATTCACCGAAATATCGCGGTCATGACTGGTGAGACCGATGGCGACGCCGTCGCGCCGTTCCAGCCGCCAGCAGAAGGTGAGTGTCACCAGCTTCTGCGCCAATATCGCGTCGGCGCTCATTCGCGGATCTCCAGCAACGGCACGGAGGGCGCTTCTCCGGCGGCGAAGGTCGCCCAGCTTACTTCCAGCCGATCCTCGGCAAAGCGCACCGGCACGTCGAAGCGAAAGCCTGCGGTGAGCAACGCCCCGCTCGCCGGCGCACTATCGAAAGCGACGACTCCGCCGCCGGCATGAATCCAGCCGCTCACCGCCTCGACGCCATCGACCGCAACGCGAATGCTGCCCGCCACCGGACGGGTAACGAGGCGTTGCTGCGCATCCACACCGGTTCCATAATATTTTGCGAGCTGAAACTGGCTGGTCGCCCCGTCGCCGGTGCCAAGCTTCTGGTCGATCGGGCTTACCGCCTCCCCGTGCGGGGCGCTCTGATTGTCGAGCGGATCGGCGAAACGAAATCCACGCGCCGCGCCGCGCCGGGCGCGGAAGAAGTCGATCAGCGTCACCAGATCGGCCTCCGACCGCACACCCGGCCCGGCGTCGAAACGCAACCGGGCATCCGCCCAGTCGCTCGACCGCCGCTCATGGCCGGACAGACTTTCGACCGTCTGGGTCGAAAAGACCGGGGCGATGCTCGCTTCCCGTCCAATGCTGATCGGGAACAGCACATCGTCAAACGCCTGCATATTGTCTCCTTGACCGGGATCGAAAGTCGTGAACCCGTCGCGCGCGACCTGCGGCAGCGCCCAGACGAAGGTCGCGGCAACTCCGCGCGCCTTGCCCGCGCGCGCCGCCGCCTCGATGCGCGGCCAGTGCGCCTGCGCGTCGACGGCATTGAGCACGAAACCGGAAAAATGGTGCTGCTCGGCAACCGGATAGCCTAGCCGTGCCTCGACCGCGGCGACCCCGGCCGCGCTGCGCGCGATATGCCCGCCGGTCACCCAGTCATAATCCTCGATCTGCAGGATATCGAAGGCGGGTTTCGCCCAGCCCGGCGGCATGTTCGCCCGCTTGGCCTCCGGCGCCTGGCTGTCGAGCACCGTGGGCAGATAGGTAAGTAGGTGCGTGACTGTTCCCGGCGCGACGGCCTCCACCGCAGCCGTCAGCGCCGCAGTCGAACTCGCGAGCAAAGCACCCGCTGCGTCAAGCAGCGCCGTCTGTGTCCCGCTCAGCGAAGCCGTGATGTCCGGAATCGACGCCGGGCTACCGCCGAACGCCGCCTTCGCGTCGTCGTCATAAAGGCATATGCGCCCATCCGCGAAGATCCACCACCAGGGCTCGCCGACCTGAAATTTGGGTGCAAGGCCCGCCGCGACACCAATCGCAACGAAAGCCGCGCCGATCGCCTGCAGATAGGTCATCGCGCCATTGCTAGCGGGAGACAGCAACGTCGATGGCGGCACCCAGCCGGTCAACGCGGGCGACCCGTCTTCCGCCCGCTGCTTCCAGGTGCTCCAGCAATGCGCATCGAACAATTCGTATGACAGCGACCAGATGACACCGAAGCCCATCGCCCCGGCGCGCGCCGCGAAATCCGCGTGCCATGCCGCGCAGGCCGCGTTCAGCACTCCGTTGGTCAGGCTGGCGTACCAGCCGCCGCTATTGGCCTCGAGCCGGAAATAATGGCTCATGCCGACATAGTGGACAATGTCGCCGCGATAGCCGAGCGCGTGTATCTGCCGGATCAGCCGCTCTGGCGTCTGGTTGTATCCGTCGTCATATCCGGTCGCGATCGACAGGCCGTTCTCGGGTAGCATGACGTCGCCGATTTCGAGCACGGAACCGGACCCGTCGCACGCGATGCCGGTCAGCTCGACCCAGCCTTCCTGTCCGCTCGCGAACGGCGTCGCCCCAGCGTCATATCCCGGCGCGACCAGCGAGATGAACATGCGGTCTATGTCGCCCGCCCACACCGGGTCTGCCTCGACAGGGAGCAGGAATCCGCCGTTCATCGCGTTGAAGTCCAGCGCGATGTGGGCATCCTCGCTCGTGCCGGTCGCATAGTTCCAGAGCCGCACATACCAGCTCTTCGGATTGCCGGACGGGTCCCGCCCCTCGATCGTCAGCGTCGGTCCATGCAACGCGTCGAGCGGCTTCAGGCCGTTGCTCTGCCAGTGAAAGCGGAGCTGGCAGTTACGGAAATCCCGGCTGGTCTCATAGGCAAGCAGCGGATGATCCCAGACGTCCTGCGCTTCCCAGATCAGGCCCGCCAGATCGCCCGAACCATAAAAGACCGCGTCGACGCGCAGCGCATCGGGCGCGGTCGTTACCACCCCGGCCATCATCGGCCGGGGGAAATTGACGGTCCAGTAGGCGGGAGAAAAGCGCTTGATATATCCGCTTTCCTGCGCTCCCCGTGCGACGGCCAGCCAATATGCCATGAGCCTGCCCCCTTACTCCGAGAGGGCGCCGCGCACCGATTTGGCGATCTGGCGCGCACTGCGTTGCAACGCCTGTGGCGCGCCGGTTTCGGCGGCATTGACGTTGATCGTCACCCGCACATTGTGTGCACCATTTCCTCCTGCGGCCACGATCCGTCCGCTGCTGCCCGGCACGAACAGCTCCGGCCCACTCTCTCCGACACGATAGGCCCGGCCCGCCATTACCGGTCCACCCGTCGCCCGGCCCGGCGCACCCAGGGCGGCGGTGGCGACGTTGAGCAGGGAACCCAATATGCCGCCGCCGCTCCTGCCAACCCCGACGGCTCCGAGCCCCGCTCGCAGCGCCTCGCGCGCTATGCTGTCGAGCACGCCGAGCGCGACCCGCCGCAGGTCCTCAAAGCCGAACTTGCCTGTACTTACCGTGCGCAGCAGGCCTGTCTCGATCGCCCGCGCCGCCCGGTCGGCGCCCGCCGCGAGCGGTCCTTCAAGACCGGCGCGCATGTCCGCGATATCCTTCGCGAAACCCTGGGTATCGGCGCGCACCGAGACGACCAGCCGATCGATTTCCTCATCCATCCGGAAACATCTCCTGCAATCGGGCGATTTCGTCCCGCGACGGCGGGACATCACCATCGCCCGGCTCGATGCCGCGAAGCATCGTCTTCACCACGGTTTCCATTTCCTGCGGCGTCGCGCGCCAGAAGCGATCCGGGCTCCAGCCCAGATGCCAACCCGCGACCCCGGCGAGCCGCACGGCGACCGGCCCAAAAATCCGCTCCGGCCCGCTCACGCCCGGCCGGACAATATCTGTCGCAGGATGGCCTTCAGCGCGGGTGTGACCGCCGCCAGACCCTGCGCCGCCACCGCCTCGCCGAGCGTCTCGCGCGTGATCGCCTCCGGCCAGCCATGGCGGCAATGCCAGAACAGCGCGACCATCTCCGAAAGCCGCAATTCGCCCGACGACGCGCGATCGACCAGCGCGAACAGCGGGCCAAGCTCTTCCTCTGCCGCGACCAATGCCTGGAAACTCGGACGTAGCATCAGCCGGTCGCCGCGCACGATGATCGCAGCCTCGCCGCGCTGCGCGTTCGCCTCTCGTGGCTGATTGTCGATACCCGTCACAGGCTCGTCACCGTGCCGGAGCTTTCCAGGCTGATCGTGTAATTGCGCTCGCCGTTATAATCGCCGGCATATTCGAGGCGCGTCACAAGGAACCGGCCCTGCATCCGCTCGCCACTCTCGAACGAGAGTTCATAGTCGTCGATCGTTCCGGTCAGCGCTTGCGTGCGAATCTTCACCTCGCCCGCCGACCCGGTAAATATCCCCGCGGCAGAGACGCTGACGGCCCGGATACCGGCGCCGGAAAGCAGCTCGCGCCAGCCGCCAGAATCCTTGTTGGTGACGTTCACCGCCTCCCCGGAAACCTGCAATTGCGTCGTCCGCAACCCGGCGATGGTCGAATAGGCGGGCGGCACATTGCCGTCCCCTATCTTCAACAAGAATGCGCTTCCTTTTTCGACGCTCATTGTTGTAAACTCCCATTAGAAATTGCGCGGCCTGCCGGGCGCTTGGATGACCCGCTGGCATGCTGGTGAAGGAGAGGTTTGATGATTTTCGTTCCGCTTGTTCTGGCGGCTTCGACGCCCGCCGATCTGCTCGCCAAGGCGCGCAAGGAATATGCAGGTTGCCTCAGCGCCTACACGACGTCGGCGACCGACAAGAAAATGCCGCGCGAGGAATTTCTCGCCGGGCTCAAGACCAAATGCGCGAAGGAAGAAACCGACTTCCGCGCTGCGCTGGCCGCATCCGACAAGGCCGACGGCATGACGCCAAAGGAAGCGTCGGAGGATGCCGACGATCAGGTTTCGGGCTATGTCGAGCAGATGACCGACAATTTCGACAGTGCGGGCTGAAGCGCGGGCTTCATCCCAACACCCTGATCCGATAGTCGAGCAGCGCGTTCCACACGCCGCGATTGGTCCGCAACATCCGCGATCTCACCATCCGCAGGCTGGCGATCTGCCAGCCTGAAACCGGGCTGGCGAGGCCCTGAACCACGACATCTGTTTGTGACATGATACTTCCGATGCGGACGGGCGTTTCGATATCGTCCTCAATCGTCAGGCCGATGCGCAGTTCACGTCCCGGCCGGTCCTTCGTGCCCCAGTCGCTCCCCGCGCAATCGCCCACGATCAGTGTCGGTGGCGTGAACTTGGCGGGAAACCCGTCATGGACATGATTTACCAGCGCCGAGAGCGCCGTATCGCCGCGCAATGCGGCGATCAGGGCGGCGCGAATGTCGCCTTCCGCGTTCATGCCGCCGTCCTCCCTGCTATATTCAGGCTGATTTCGCGCAGGCTGGCATCGCGCAGCCAGCGTTCCAGCAGATCGCGCCCTTCCAGCACGACGTCCTCGCCCTCGACATGCGCATCGATACCGGGCAGCAGCCTCGCCGCTTCCGCGATGTCGCGCCGCCTGCGCTCTGCCCGCGCATCGGCAATCAGCGCACCGCGTCGTCCAATCGGCCCGAACGCGCCTGTTCCTGAAATAGCGCCGCTCATGCCATACGCATCCTGCGCCATGGCCGCCACAGGGCGGTTACAATCGCGGGCGGCGGTCCCGCGCCCTCGCGCTCTGCGAAAAGATGCGCGGAAAGGCGGACGACGCCCTGCCGCAACGGGTCGGGCAGGCTCGCCCAGTCATCGGCGATCCCGGCGGTAACATCCAGTTCGATGCGGCCAGCAATGCCCTGCCGGATCGTCCTCACCCATCCGTCGCCGTCCGCGCCAATGTCGATCGCGTAAGCGTCGACCGCCATCGCGAAACTCGTGCCGTCTGCGGCGAGTCCCCGCGCCGCCGTGATCGCCCGGACCGGACAGGCGCGAAGCCGTGCCCAGCCGGATGTAGCGGGCAGCGTTTCCATGCCTGCCCGCGCGAACATGATCTGCGCGCAGAAATCCTCGGCCATGCCGATGGCGGACCGGATGACGGCTTCGAGCGCGGCATCGTCATATGCCGTCTCGATCCGCAGCCAGGCCTTCGTTTCGGCGAGCGCATCGTCGATGATGCCCTGCGTCACCGCATTCATTGTCAAACTCATCGGCCGCGTCTCCGCCCGTTATCGTTCCTTCGACCCCACAAAAAGCGACCCCCTCCCCGCATGTGCGAGCAGGGGGTCAGTTCAGGGGGAGCATATGCCCTCGATCAGGAGACCGAGAATTTGAGGAGTTTGATCGCTTCGCTGTTCGTGACCGCGCCGCCCAGACGCTTGACCGCGTAGAAGTGGACGAACGGCTTGTTGCTGAACGGATCGCGCAGGATACTCGTCTCGCTGCGCTCGGCGACAACATAGCCATGGGCGAAATTGCCGAAGGCGATCGACAGGCTGTTCGCCGCGATATCGGGCATGTCGGCGGCCTCGATCACCGGATAGCCGAGCAGCGTCGCGGGCTGTTCCGCGCTGAGCGCCGGCTGCCACAGGAACGCCCCGTCTGCGGTCTTGAACTTGCGGATCACCCCCAGCGTCGTGGCGTTCATCACGAAGGCCGCCCCTTGGCGGTAGGGGGCCTTCAGCGCCTGTACCAGATCGACCAGCTTGTCCTGCGGGTTCGATGCCGCGAACGCTCCCGCCGCGCCGGAGGGGACATATTGCAGCGACCCGAACGCACGCACCGCATCCGCCTCGTTGGTCGCGGTGTAGGTGAGGAAGCCCTTGGGCTGGTTCGTGCCGGTTCCCGAAACGAAGGCTGCACCTTCCGCCCGCGCGAACTCCATGGCGATCTCGTTCGCGAGCCACGCCTCGACGTCGAACTGCGCGTCGTCGAGCATCGCCTGGCTGGCCGCCGGATTGGCGTAAAGCTCGCCCGACGGCGGCGCAATTTCATTGAAGGCCGGCGTTCCGGTTTCCGGCCGCGCGGCCGTCTCGCTCACCCAACCCGAGGGCGTGCCGCCCGACGCCACCAGCTTGCGATAACCGGCACTGCCGGTCTTCACGACATTGGCGATCTGGCGGATTGGCGAGGTTGCCTTCAGCAGGTCGTCGATCCGCGCATCGATCTCGCGCGGCACGGCAAAACCGCCCGCCGCGTTGGTCGCGCCCGAAACGCTTTTCAGTTCGACGCCGACCTCCTGCCCGCGCCTCAGATATCCGTCGACGAACGCGGTCCGTGCCGGGTCGCACTCCGCGCCCTTCACGCCGTCGAGCGCCGGACGCGACACGGCCCGTCTTTCGGCGGCGGCCACCTGTCCTTTCAGCGCGGCCATGTCGGCTTCGAGGCTGATGATCTTGTCGGCCTGGGCGAGCGCGTCAAAGCTCTCCTCAAGCGCATCGGCTTTCACTTCATACATAGGCTTCTCCGTCGTTCGCCTGTTTCACAGGGCGCAAAAAAGGCCCCGCAAAGGGGCCAATGAAAGTCATATTCCGCATCCTTCATTCGATGGCATGCACGCGTGCTTCGGGCTGCATCGGGAAGGTAACGAGGCTCACCTCCACAAGATCGAGATCCTTCAGCACCCTCGGCGCGCGCCCGTCGGCCCGCGTCACGCGATATCCGAAGGACAGGCCATTGACCTGACCGCCCTTCAGCAGTTGCTCGGCCCGGTCCGGCGCATCGGCTTGCAGGCGTCCGATCACGCGCAATCCCCGCTCATCCTCGTCCAGCATCTCGATCACACCGATCTGGCGGTCGGGCCGGTGCTGCCACAACAGCGGAACCCGGCGCCCGCGCCACCATCGTATAGCTCTTGAAAACGCTCCACGCCGGATGATGTCGCCACCCCTGTCCTCCCGGTCGAACAGCGCGGCATAGCCCGCGAACCGCACGCCGGTATCCGGCATCGTCTCTATCACGCTCACCCCCGCACCAGTCCGAACAGTCCCAGCTTCACCGCCATGCCGATCAGCACCAGCGCGAGGCAACCGCGCACCAGCCATCCTATTGCGGCGCTGCGGACCGACTTCTTCGCATCCCGCCAGGCGGAGAGCAGTTCACGCAGCTCGCGCACATCCTGCTCCGCGTCGCGATCGGAGAGGCCGATCCGATCGAGCGCGCGGACTGCGCCCATCTCGCTCGCCTCCTCGACCAGCGCGCGGATCATTACCAGGTCACCGCCGTCACCCTCGGCCTGCGCGACCAGACCGGCAAGCATGTCGCTGTCCCTCATGCCGCGCTCATCGACACGGGTTCAATGCCCAGCATTGCCCGCTTCTCCTCATCGGAGAGGAACGCAGCCCCGCCGATCCGTTCCCACTGGGCCGTCCGTTCGTCCGCAAGCTCCGTTATGTGGTCGGTATCGAGCCGCAGGTCGAGACCCGGCATCCAGCCGCGCAACCCCTGCGCTATTCCGCCCAGTATCTTGCTCATCAGCGGCTGGATCGTCTGCCGCCACAGCGCCTTGTTCGCTTCCCTGTAGTTGGAATAGGTGTTGTCGCCCGGTATGCCGAGCAGCATCGGCGGTACGCCGAACGCCAGCGCGATCTCCCGCGCCGTCGCGGCCTTCAGCGCGACGAAATCCATCTCCGCCGGTGACATGGAAAGGCTGTGCCATTTGAGCCCACCTTCCAGCAGCATCGGCCGCCCTGCATTGGCGGCGCCCTGAAACGCCGCTTCCATTTCCGCTTTCAATCGAGCGAATTGCTCGGCCGACAGCGTCGCGCCATCGCGCCCGCTGTCATAGACGAGCGCGCCGGAAGGGCGCGCGGCATTATCGAGCAATGCCTTGTTCCACTGCGTCGCCGCATTGTGGATCGCCACCGGCCCCGATGCCGCGCCAAGGCAGCCGAGGCCATAATGATCGTCGATCGGATTGATCGCCTTCAGGTGGATGATAGCCGCCCTGCCCGTGCCATCCTCGGCGTCGAGCCGCATTCGCCGGTCGCCCACCTTGTACTGATAGGCCACCGGCCAGCCCCGCGCATCCAGTTCGACGCTCACCCGCTCTGGCCGTAATGCGAAGAGCTCGGCCGGTTCGCCGTCCGTGCCGCTGGCGATCTGGACAAAGCCGTTGCCGTGCAAAAGCAGGTGCAGCGCCAGTGTCTCGACCAACGCCTGCCCGGCAGAGACATGCCGGACCAGATCATATGCCCGCGCATTGTCCGCCGGGCTCGCGCCGGTCGCGGTGAAGGCGGCAGCGCCCGCGGCCTCCGACACCAGCCGGACCGCCCGCTGCGCTACCCCATTGGCCAGCACGGCGGCGCGAACCTGCGGTTCATAGGCGGCGGGCCATTCTCCCAGTGTCGTTCCGCCCCAGGCATAGCCGCGCGACAACGGCGGACGCGGCGAGGCCGCGCCCTTCCATCCGAACCATTTCATGCATTTTGCTCCTCAGAAGCGGAATGACTCACGCCCAACACGGCATCCCGAAAATTCGGTCAGACGGAGCCGAGAACGGTATGTTTCGAGAACCGGCGCGCAGTGTACTTTCGGCTACATAAGCACCGGAAGCGCAGAAACAGGCCGTTCGCAGGCCCGCGTGGGCGGAATTGTCAGGCGGCGATCAGGCCCATGCCAACGCCGCGCACAGCCGCCGACGTCCGGTCGGAAACCTCCAGTTTCTCGTAGATGCGCCGCAAATAGGTATCGACCGTCGCACCCGAAAGATGAAGTATGTCGGCGATTACGCTGTTGCTCTTTCCGCGCGCCACCCAGTCGAGGATCTCCAGCTCGCGCGCCGATAGCGGCTTGCCTATCCTTGGCCTGTCGAGCAGCAACTGACACAAACGCATATGCGCGGCCTGCGCAATCATATGCATCTCGTCGACAGGCGCCGTGTCCAATATCTCTTCCCGCGCTGGTCTGCCGACGGCGATACAGGCGTTGCGGCCCGAAGGTCCGTATACCGGCAGGCTGTATCCGTCACCGATCCCGGCCTCCCGTATCCGGGTCAGATATCGGCGCTGATTTTCATCGGGATCAATGGCCTCCCATATGGTGCTCCAGCGCATCGGTACTCCGCGGGTAATCACGACTGTGGGCGCAGGGTCATACTGACCCAGACCCTGAGTGACATAGACATCGGCGACGCTTGGGGAAAACCCGCGATGGATAAGCGTGAATCCCCTTATTGTGTCGACCAAACCACGGCTGACCAGGAAATAGGCCAGCCCCTTGAAACCCAGATTGTTGAAATAGCTGCGGACCGCGCGCCACAGTTCGGCGGGCGTTTCGGCCTGACAGATTCGTGTCATTTCCGACTGCACCTGACCGCCCGACTCCTGCCCACCTTAACATTTGTAACTTTTGCCTTGGCCTCGTGTCATTGCTTTTTTCGCTGTGCGCCGCAACAAGTCTGATCGTACCCCTTCCTCCATCGGATCAAAGATTGCGCACCGAAAATCCGCTCCGCCGGTTCAGCATCAGTTCCGTCATCGCCCATATCAGCGCGTCCGCCCTGTCCGGCGATCGTCCCGGTCCGCAATAGTCGCCGCCGGCCATCATGCCGCACAACTGATCCTCGAGTTCAGCAAAGCGTCCCGCATGGGCTACCCTCTGACGCTCATAGAGTGCCGCCACCGGCTCTGCCCGCGCGCTCTTTCCGCGCGACGCATGGACCAGCCTGAGCGGCAGGTCGGCCTGCGCGGCGCGTAGTACGCTCGCGACCATGTCGCCGCCATTGTTCGCTTCGGCTATCACCCGGTCGGCGCCCCAGCGCAATGCCATAGCGCAAACGCGCGACGCCCAGCGTTCCGGGCTTGCTCCGGCCACAGATCCATCCTCCAGCACATAGGCGCGGTTATCAACGCCGAGACCGGCGGCCACAATCCCGCAGGCGTCGCCACCGGCGCTTGCCGGCGGGTCGACGGCGACCACGACACGAACGAACGGCGTTTCGCCCGGCCGTGCGAGATCGCCGCACGGAACGCGGCACCGCTCGATCATCGCCCGGGTCCACAAGGCGCCCTCGGGTTCGTCGATCAATTCGCCGTCCAGCTCCTGCCGCCCCAGCGCCGTGCCGTCATAGTCGCGCAGCATCGCCTCCAGAAAGCCCGGCGCCAGATGCGCCGCATTGTCCAGCGTGCGCCCGCGTGTCACGACAACGTCGTCCTGCCCGATCAGGCGCCGCACGATCGGCACCGGGCGTGGCGTCGTCGTCGCCACCAGACGCGGCCGCGTACCAAGCCGCAGCCCCATCATCAGATTGTCCCAGGCACTCTCGGCCGCCGGCCATTTCGCCAGCTCGTCGGCCCAGCCATGCGTGAACTGCGGTCCGCGCAGCGACTCCGGCTCCGCCGCGCCGAACAGCATCGCCCGCGCGCCCGACTTCCACACCAGCCGCCGCAAGGTGGGCTGCCAACTCGGCCTGTCCCAGCGAGGTGCCACGCTGAGAAGGCCGCTTTCGCCCTCCACCATGACCGCGCGCGCTTCCTGCAACGTCGCGCCCACCAGCGCGATCCGCGCCGAGCCATCGGCCTCGGCCAGGCTGCGCACCCATTCGGCGCCACTGCGGGTCTTGCCAAAGCCGCGCCCCGCCATCATCAGCCAGATGCGCCAGTCTCCCGCGGGCGGAAGCTGCTCAGGGCGCGCATGATAGGCCCAGTCGTGCAGCAGCAGCTCGCGCGCCGTGGAACTCAGCTGAACAAAAAGCGCCTCGAGACGGGCCTGCTCCCAGTCGCCCAGCTCATCCCATTGCGACCGGCCCACATGTCCTCGCTTCCGCCCGCCCGACAGGGAGGCAGCCGTCTTCGTGCCAGGCCCGGCTCGTTAAGGCCGGACCTGCGGAACTCCTGTTCGAAAATATCAGATCGTCAGAAGGGGCGCTCGCCGATATAGTTGCCCGCGTCGGCATAACGGCACACGAGGATGTCTTCCTGTGCGCTCTTTGCGCGCGCGCAGCCTACTTCCCCCGTCTCGCGCCACACAAGCTGGGTATAATGGCCTACGTCTTCCACATGCCCTGTTGTGCTGTTGTTCGGGAAGGCGCCCTGCTTGAAATATTTCTTTTCGCGGATCCACGCGTCGACCATGTTCTCAAGCGAGTAATAGCCCTTCGTTCCGGCCCAGAGATTCTCGCCTTCTGGTTCTCCCGGATTCTCCGGCGCATGCTCGAACTTCCCGGTCGCGGCCAGATGATCCGCCCATTGCTGTGCGGATGCGGCCAGCGCAGGGTCCCATCGCAGCGCTTCGAGCCCCAGGCTGGAGCGCTCCGCATTGTGCGAATCCAGCATGCGCACACGGAAATCCGTCGAAAAGTCCGTTGCGCCCATAAGAAAAGGCGCCGCTACTATCGGCAGCATTCGGGCCAGCAATGTCTTCAGGCGGCGAGCCATCGAGAGTCGTTCTCCTGCATCCCCGCAGGAGTTTTCTCATGATGAAGTCAGCCGATTCTTTAGCGGTCTGGTAAGCCCGAAATTAACCAGTTCTCAATCGCGCCTAATAAAATGGTAACCCG
>JBFXHW010000014.1:0-20699 GCA_050176605.1 Sphingobium sp.
TCGGCGCGAATATCGGCGAGGAGCAAGGCGAGCACGCCTCCCCCGGCCATGGCCAGCTTGCGGCCGATCAGGTCCGCCGCCTGGATGCCGTTCGTGCCCTCGTAGATCGCCGCGATGCGAATATCACGATAATGCTGGGCGGCACCGGTTTCCTCGATGAAGCCCATGCCGCCATGCACCTGGATATTGAGCGAGGCGACCTCCGTGCCGACGTCGGTGCCATAGCCCTTGGCGAGCGGCGTCAGCAATTCGAGGCGGTCGGCGGCGGCCTCGTCGCCGAGGCTCGCCCGATCGAGCTGGCCGAAAGCGTAATAGACAAGCGCCCGTGATGCCTGGGTCAGCGCGCGGGCACGCAGCAGCATACGCCGCACGTCCGGGTGCTGGTTAATCGTCACCGGCTGACCCGCCCGCGCCGACTGCACGCGCTCGGCGGCATAGGCCAGCGCCTGCTGGGTCGCGCGCTCGGCGACCTGCACGCCCTGCAAGCCGACATTGAGCCGCGCATTATTCATCATCGTAAACATGGCGCGCATGCCGCCGAACTCCGGCCCAATCAGATGGCCGATGCAATCGTCATTGTCGCCATAGGAAAGGACGCAGGTGGGCGATGCGTGGATGCCCATCTTGTGTTCCAGCGATTGCGGGCGAACGTCATTGAATGCGCCGGGGTTGCCGTCCGCATCCAACCGGAATTTGGGCACGATGAAAAGCGATATGCCCTTCGTTCCCGCTGGGCCGTCGGGCGTTCTCGCAAGCACCAGATGGACGATATTGTCGGCAAGATCGTGGTCGCCATAGGTGATGAATATCTTGGTGCCCTTGATGCGATAGCTGCCGTCGCCCACCGGCGTCGCAGTAGTGCGCAGCGCGCCGACATCCGATCCGGCGTGCGGTTCGGTGAGGTTCATCGTGCCCGGCCAGTGCCCCGAAATCAGGTTCGGTAGCCATGTCTGCTGCTGCTCAGGCGTACCGTGATGGATCAGCGCTTCGATAGCGGCGACGGTGAGCATGGGGCAGAGGCTGAACCCCATATTTGCGCTGCCCAGGCATTCCAGCACCACCGTGGCGAGGCTGACCGGCAATCCCTGTCCACCGAACTCTGCCGGGGCAGAGAGGCTGTTCCAGCCATTCTCGACATAAGCGCGATAGGCCTCGGAAAAGCCGGCGGGCATACGTACCTGTCCATCTTCGATCTTCGGGTGCTGGACATCGCCGGTACGGCTGAGTGGCAGGTATTCCGCCTCGGCAAAACGCCCGACCCCGTCGACAATCGCCGCCACCATGTCCGGTTCGGCAGCGGCAAACCGCTCATGCTCCGCCAGTTCGCCGATGCCGACGATATGGTCGAGCACGAAAAGCTGCTCTGTCGTGGGGGCTGTATAGCTCATATCCGATCTCCCGCCGCTCTTGGCACTTTCGCGCCTTTTGTTGGCTCGTTATAGGCCTGTCAATGCAAAGGCGGAGCCAAAATTACGACACACGAACCTGCCGTTACGGCATGGCGGCGCTCCAGCAGGCGGCAAAAGTGATCCAGTCCGGGCAGACAGTCGCGGTGCCGACCGAAACCGTCTATGGGCTTGCCGCCGACGCCCGCGACTCGGATGCTGTCGCCGCGATCTACGCGGCCAAGGGGCGCCCCGCGTTCAATCCGCTGATCGTCCATGTGTCGAGCTTGCCGATGGCGAAGAAGCTCGCGCGGTTCGATGGTATTGCGGAGCGGCTCGCAAAACGTTTCTGGCCGGGTCCGCTGACGCTCGTACTCCCGCTGCATGACAACGCCGACCTCTCCCCGCTGGTGACCGCAGGCCTCCCCACCGTCGCCATTCGCATGCCCGCCCACCGCGCCATGCGCTCGCTGATCGAGATGAGCGGCACGCCCCTCGCAGCCCCCTCGGCCAACCGCAGCGGGACGATCAGCCCAACCAGCGCCGATCATGTGCGGCGCAGCCTTGCCGGCCGCATTCCGCTGATCCTCGACGACGGCCCCACCGAAAAGGGCCTTGAATCGACCATCGTCGCACCGGCCCCGGACCATATCCGGCTGCTTCGGCCGGGGCCGGTCACATCGGACGAGATCGAGGAAGCGACAGGATTTCAGGTCTGGCATGCGACCGGCGGCGGCATAGAAGCGCCGGGCCAGCTCGAGAGCCATTATGCGCCGTCCAAGCCCTTGCGGCTCGGCGCCACTGAGGCGGAAGATGACGAATATCTGATCGGTTTCGGTCCGGTGAAATGCGACATCAGCCTTTCGGAAACGGGCGACCTCAAGGAAGCCGCCGCCGCGCTGTTTGCCGCCCTGCACATCGCAGACGCCGGCCGGAAACCGCGCATCGCCGTCGCGCCAATCCCTACTGAAGGTCTGGGCGAGGCGATCAACGACCGGCTACGCCGCGCCGCCGCCTAACAGTCGTCGCGACCTTCCTTCTTACAGGCCTTGCGTTCCTGCTTCTCCTGCTTGCGAATTTCCCTTCCACGCGACCTATCCGCCTCGTCCTGGCTGGTCGTCGCCCAGTCGGTCGCCTTGGCGCCCGCCTTCACAGGCATCGTTGCGATGTCCACGGCCTTCTTGCCGATGCAGCCCGGCAACAGGAAAACCGCGAGCAGGAAAACAGAACGGCCCATTTCAGCGCGACACTTACACATTGTTGGCGGCCGGAAAAAGGAGTAGCCTGCCAGCAGACAGAATAATGGGCCGTAGCGTTTTCGGGGGAGACGATGTCATGTCCAATATTAACCGCGCGCTCGCGGAGTTTTTCGGTACCTTCTGGCTTGTATTCGGCGGCTGCGGCAGCGCGGTCATATCAGCGACATTTCCCGATGTGGGTATTGGCCTGCTCGGCGTCGCACTGGCGTTCGGTCTGACGGTCGTTACGATGGCCTATGCGGTCGGCCACATATCGGGCGGCCATTTCAACCCGGCTGTCACCGTTGGCCTGTGGGCTGGCGGCAGGTTCGCGGCCAGGGACATCCCGCTTTACGTCATCGCGCAATTGCTAGGCGGCATCGCGGCCGCTTTCGCGCTCTACGCCATCGCCATCGGCGCTCCGGACTATGCGCTGAGTGTAAACGGCCTTGCCTCGAACGGTTTCGGGGAAGGATCGCCAGGCGGCTATTCGATGGAATCGGCCTTTCTTGCCGAAACGCTGCTGACCTTTTTCTTTCTGTTCGTCATCATGGGAGTCACATCGAAGAAAGCGCCGACCGGTTTCGCGCCTCTCGCGATCGGCCTGACGCTGACGCTCATCCACCTCATTTCGATCCCGATCACCAACACATCGGTCAACCCCGCGCGCGCCACCGGTCCCGCGCTGGTCGAGGGCGGCCTCGCGCTTCAACAGCTCTGGCTGTTCTGGGTCGCGCCGGTCGTGGGTGGCGCGCTGGGCGGGTTCGTCTATACCAAGGTGGAACCGGCAGGCTGATCAGGCAAGCCTGTCGGCATATTTCGCCCGAAGCTTCTGCAACTTGGGCGGGATGACCGCCATGCAGTAGGGATTTCGGTCGCCAACGCGGTTCCAGTAATCCTGATGATAATTTTCCGCCGGATACCATGGCGCGTCGGGCTCGATCGTCGTGACAATGGGCGCGCTGTGGCCGGACCGCGCCCGCTCGATCCCGGCGCGCGCCGCCGCCTCCTGTTCCGCATCGTGCGGAAAGATGGCGGAGCGGTATTGCGTGCCGACATCATTGCCCTGGCGATTGAGCGTGGTCGGGTCATGCGTCGCGAAGAAGACATCCAGCAGGTCGGCATAGCCGATCACATCCGGATCGAAGCGGATGCGGATCGCCTCGGCATGGCCGGTCGTGCCGCTGCACACCTGCTCATAGGTCGGATCAGGCACTCCGCCGCCGATATATCCGCTTTCCACGCCGAATACCCCGGCAAGTTGCAGGAACACTGCCTCGGTACACCAGAAGCAGCCTCCCGCAAGCGTCGCAATCTCTTCAGCCATTTGCCTTGCCTGCCTCATATTTCTCGCGCTCCTCGGCGACCAGTTCCTTGCGCGACAGCTTGCCGACCAGTGTCTTGGGCAGGCTCTCGCGAATTTCCAGGCCGACCACGCGCTCATGCTTGCCCAGTTGCGGGTTGAGCCATTCCAGCAGCTCTTCCGCGCTATTCGTCGCATCCTGCTCCAGGGTTACAAAGGCTTTCGGGCTCTCTCCGCGATAATCGTCAGGTATGCCGATGACCAACGCCTCCTTGACGGCGGGATGCTTGTACAGCACCGCCTCGATCTGGCTCGGAAACACCTTGAACCCGCCGACCGCGATCATGTCCTTCATCCGATCGACGATCCGGATATAGCCATCGGTATCGATCGTCGCCACGTCACCGGTGCGCAGATATTGGCCCACGAAGACTTCCGCGTCCGCGTCCGGACGTTTCCAATAACCCTTCATCACCTGCGGCCCGGCGAAGACGAGTTCGCCCGGCATGCCCGGCTCGGCATCGCGCGACGAATCCTCGCGATCGAGCAGCTTCACGCGCGTGCCGGGCACGGGCTGACCGATGCTGCCCGCCTTGTTGAGCGCCTCATAGGGGCTGGCGCTGACGACGCCGCTGCTTTCGGTCAGGCCATAGCCCTCCGCGATGGTCGCGCCGGTCGTCCGCTCGAACTTACGCTTCAGTTCCATCGGCAGCGGCGCGCCGCCGGAAATGCAGATGCGCAGCGACGAGAAGTCCGTATGGTCGACCGCCGGGCAATCGAGCAGCGCCTGATACATGGTGGGGACGCCAGGCAGCGAGGTCGCTCGTGACCTTTCGATCGCGGCCAGCACCTGATCGGCGTCAAAACGCGGCAATAGCACCATTTCTCCGCCATTAAAGACAGTGCGATTGAGCACGCAGGTGTTGGCGAAGACGTGGAACAGCGGCAGCACACCGAGGATGCGGTCCGGTTCATCTCGTTTTGGGTCGATAAGCGCAACCTGTCGCGCATTGGCCGTCATGTTCTGGTGGGTGAGCATCGCACCCTTCGGCGTGCCCGTCGTGCCGCCGGTATACTGGATCATGGCGATATCGTTCAGGGGATCTATCGGCGCGAAGATGACGTCGCCGTCATTGTCGCTGAGCGCCGAAAAGCGTTTGACGCGCGGGTCGTCGGGATAGTGCGCTTCCCGATCGCTCTGGAACAAGCGATAATAGAGCGACTTGACGGTCGGCAGCACTCCCGCGATCGACCCGACCACCAGATGTTCGAGGCTGCTCTGGTCGAGCACCTGCATCGCGGTAGGAAGAAGCTGCTTGGCCGAAAGCGTGAAGAGCAGCCGCGTGCCGCTGTCCTCCACCTGATGCTTCAGTTCCTCGACGGTATAGAGCGGCGAGAAATTGACAATGATCGCCCCGATCATCATCGCCCCATAATAGGCGGCAACATAATGCGGCACATTGGGCAGGAACAGGCCGATCCGGTCGCCCCGCTTTATGCCCATCGCAAGCAGTCCCTTGGCGACGCGCTTCGCCCCCTCGGCTGCCTCGATATAGCTGTACTGTCGTCCCATGAAATCGATCATCGGCGCGAGCGGCCGGTCCGCCACGCGGGCCATCAGCATGTCCGGGACGGACACCGGCTCGAAATCGGTGTTCCAGGGAACAGGGTGCCGGTAATGATCGGCCCAGATGAATTGTTCGCTCTCCATGCAATCCCTTTATAGGATCGCAAACCGGAGGCAAAGCCCAAGCGAGCGGCAACGGAAAGCGCCTGCGATTATTGCTGTCAGATGTGGAGAAATTTTCCCCCGCAATGGTGGGCGCGGTAGGGATTGAACCTACGACCCCACCCGTGTGAAGGGTGTGCTCTACCACTGAGCTACGCGCCCGGATCGGGGATGCCGGGCATTGGCACCGTGCCCGGCGACTGTCAAGCGGGGCGCCGGAGGGTCTCGTCAGGATTTTGCGGGATTTCCCTGCCCTTCATCGGGCAGTGCGACGCGAAACTCTCCTATTGCACCGCACCGAAACCCGGCATGCCTTGGTCCCCCGCCCGGCGCAGACGCAGCCCGTTGCATTCCGGATCGCTGCATTCGCAGGCTTCGACGTGATAGCTCACACCGCACATGATTAATAAGTTGTTTTCCATGTGAAAATTATCGATGCCGGCGGCCTTCACCATCTCGCCCACGCGGGCCGCTATATCGGTCAGTTGCAGTCTCATATGCCGATCCAATACGAGTCGATGGGGCAAAGGTTCCATGTTGCGCCGCAATATGTCAACCCGCGTGCCTTGAACCGTTCCGGAATGCCGCCCATATGCGGCGAATGAGCAACAGAACCTCTTCGTCCATGCCCCAGTGGCACGGCACAACGATCCTCTCCGTCCGCAAAAATGGCCGCGTCGTCGTGGCAGGGGACGGGCAGGTCAGCATGGGGCCGACGATCATGAAGCCCAACGCCCGCAAGGTGCGCCGGCTGCATGACGGGACGGTCATAGGCGGATTTGCGGGCGCGACCGCCGATGCGTTCACCCTGTTCGAGCGGCTCGAAGCCAAGCTCGAACGCCACAATGGTCAGCTCATGCGCGCTGCGGTGGAACTCGCCAAGGACTGGCGCACCGACAAATATCTTCGCAACCTGGAAGCGATGATGGCCGTGGCCGACAAGGAGGTGACCCTTATCCTCACCGGCAATGGCGACGTGCTGGAGCCGGTCGATGGCATCGCGGCGATCGGATCGGGCGGCAATTTCGCCCTCGCCGCGGCGCGCGGCCTGATGGAGCATGAGAACGAGGCGGAGACCATCGCGCGCAAGGCCATGGCGATCGCCGCCGATCTGTGCGTCTACACCAACGAAAACATCACATTGGAGGCGCTGGAAAGCGCCGCCTGACCAAAGCCGAGAGACCAGTTTTCATGGATGCCAACCTGACCCCCAAGGCGATCGTCGCCGCGCTCGACGAGCACATCATCGGCCAGAAGGATGCGAAGCGCGCAGTCGCCGTGGCGCTGCGCAACCGCTGGCGGCGGCAACAGCTCAGCCCCGAGCTGCGCGAAGAGGTGACGCCCAAGAACATCCTGATGATCGGCCCGACCGGCTGCGGAAAGACCGAGATTTCGCGCCGTTTGGCCAAGCTCGCCGATGCGCCCTTCGTGAAGGTGGAGGCAACCAAGTTCACGGAGGTTGGCTATGTCGGCCGCGATGTCGAGCAAATCGCCCGCGACCTGGTGGAGGAGGCGGTGCGGCTGGAGCGGGAACGTCGCCGCGAGACGGTGCGCACCGCCGCGTCCGAGGCGGCAATGGAACGCCTGCTCGATGCGCTGACCGGCAAGGAGGCAAGCGAGGCCACGCGCCTTTCCTATCGCCAGAAGATCGAAAACAACCAGATGAACGACGCCGAGGTGGAGGTAGAGGTCGCCGAAAGTCCCTCCCTGCCCATGGAAATTCCGGGCATGGGCGGCAATATCGGCATGATCAACCTTTCCGACATCATGGGCAAGGCGTTCGGCCAGCAGGCGAAGAAGCGCCGCAAGATGCGTGTTGCCGATGCGTGGAACAAGCTGGTGGAGGAAGAGCAGGACAAGCGCCTCGATCAGGACGACCTCAGCCGCGCCGCCTTGCGCGATGCGGAACAGAACGGCATCGTGTTCCTCGACGAGATCGACAAGATCGCGGTTTCAGACGTGCGCGGCGGGTCTGTCAGCCGCGAAGGCGTGCAGCGCGACCTGTTGCCGCTGATCGAGGGTACCACCGTTGCCACCAAATATGGGCCATTGAAGACCGACCATATCCTCTTCATCGCGTCCGGCGCCTTCCACGTCGCAAAACCCAGCGACCTGCTGCCGGAGTTGCAAGGCCGCCTGCCGATCCGGGTGGAACTGAAGGGACTCACCGAGGAGGACTTCGTCGCGATCCTGTCGGACACCAGGGCGAGCCTTACCGAACAGTACAAGGCCCTGCTCGGCACCGAGGGCGTGACGATCGACATGGCGCCCGAGGGCATCCGCGCGATCGCCCGCATCGCTGCCGAGGTAAACGACCAGGTCGAGAATATCGGTGCGCGGCGGCTCCAGACGGTGATGGAAAAGCTGCTGGAGGATGTCAGTTTCGATGCCGAAAACCGCCAGGGCGAAACCCTGGTGGTGGACGGCGCTTTTGTCGACGAACAGCTGTCGGAGATCGCGCACGACACGGACCTTAGCAAATATATCCTTTGATATTGTATATTTGCGTCGCACTCTTGGCGGCTGGCGCAGGATATGTTGCTGTGCAGCATTTCTGTAACCTGAACTCAACATGGGCGTAACATAGCCCCCCTAACGGCCCCCCATCTTAACGAAGGGGAACATCATGCCGTCCATCAAACAGATGCCGCTTCGCGGCGCGTTGCTGCTTGCGTCCTGCTCCATTCCAGCCATCGCCCAGGCAGGCGAGCTTACCGGCCATGTGACCGACGCCAACGAAATCCGCGCACTGCAGGCCGCACGCGTCGCCATTCCCGCGCTCGGCCGCGCGGCCGATACGGATCGCGATGGCTCCTACATCATCGCCGACGTCCCGGCCGGCGACTATGACGTCGAGATCACCTATGTCGGTGCCGAGAAGACGACCAAGACGGTTAGCGTTGCTGCCGAGGGACGCACGATTGCCGATTTCACGCTCAACGCTATTGGGCCCCAGGACATATTGGTCATCGGTCAGGCCGCAAACCAGGCCAGCGCCCTCTCTCGTCAGAAAGCGGCCGACGGCGTGTCGAGTTTCCTCACGCGCGACGCGATCGGCGAGTTCCCGGATCAGAATGTCGCCGAATCGCTGCGCCGCCTTCCCGGCGTGAACATTCTGGACGACCAGGGTGAAGGCCGCTTCGTCTCGGTCCGCGGTCTCGACCCGGAGCTTAACAGCAGTTCGCTTAACGGAGTGCGCCTGCCTGCGCCGGAAAGCGATGTCCGCGCCGTCGCGCTCGACGTCGTATCCTCGGACACGATCGAATCGATCGAGGTAAAGAAATCCTTCACGCCGGACATGGACGGTGACTTCATCGGCGCCTCGGTCGAGATAAAGACGGCCAGCGCCTTCGACATCCGCAAGAACCGTTATTCGGTCAATGTGGAAGGCAGCTATAACGATTATAGCGGCAGGGTAACGCCCAAGGGCAGCTTCGACTTCACCCAGAAGCTGGGCGACAATTTCGGCATTGCCGGTTCGATCAGCTATTACGAGCGCCGGTTCGAAACAGACAATGTCGAGGCCGATCCTTGGGTAGAAGCCGGTGGCGCCGCCTTCAGCCCGGTCGTCGAATATCGCGACTATGACGTTCAGCGTAAACGCATCAACGCTTCGCTTTCGTTCGACTGGCGCGCCAGTGACACCACCAAGGCCTATATCCGCGGCAACTGGGCGCAGTTCGATGACCATGAATATCGCCGCCGCACGACCTTCGACCTGGGCGATTTCGAGGATAACGGCCCGTCCAGCGTGAACGGCTCGACCGTCAGCTTTGATACGGCGGACGAAGAGATCACCATCGAGCGCGATCTCAAGGACCGCTTCGAGCGCCAGCGCATCCGCTCGGTCTCGATCGGCAGCGACACCGACACGGGTATCTGGCGGTTCAACTGGATGGCCAGCTATGCCAAGTCCAGCGAACTCGAAACCTTCTCGCTCGACCCGGTGCGTTTCGCGGGCGGCTTCGACGATACCTCCGGCGTCGTGATCGCCTTCGACAATTCAGGCCCCTTCTACCCGGTCTATTCGCTCACCAGCGGTGCGAACGAAGTGAACGATCCCGCCAATTACACCCTCAACCGCGTCGAACTGACCACCCTGTCGAACAGCGTCGACGAGGAATATGCCGTCAAGGCAGATCTGGCGCGCACCTTCACCCTGGACAATGGTACGTTCACGCTACAGGCTGGCGCCAAGGCACGCTGGCGCGACAAGTCCTACGACTTCGAGATGACGCGCTACAAGAAGTCCAAGAGCTTTACGCTGGCCGACGTGCTGGGTGAGCAGACCTATCGCCTGCTCGACATGGGTCCGGTCATGAGCAAGACGGCCACCAAAGGCTGGTTCCTTGCCAATGAGTCCGCTCTCGGCATCGACGACTATAAGTCGGCGCTCGACTCCGCGACCGACGACTATTCGGTCAAGGAAGACATCACGGCCGCCTATCTGCTTGGCCGCTGGGACAGCGAGACGTTGCGTGCGATCGGTGGCGTCCGCATGGAACACACCCATAATGAAATGAACGGCAACATCGTCACAGACGATGAAGACAATTACAGCCTGCCGCCCGTCGCACCGGTCCAGTATACGCGCAACTATACCGACTGGCTGCCGAGCCTGACCTTCCGCTACAGCCCGCAGAACAATCTCGTCTTGCGCCTTGCCGGATACAAGACGCTGGTTCGTCCCAAGCTGTCCGCCATGGCCCCGCGCTTCTCGGTCAACGAGGATAATGAAGCCGAGTTCGGCAACCCCTATCTCAGGCCCTACAAGGCCTGGAATCTGGATGCTGGCGCCGCTTATTATTTCTCCCACAACGGCGCCGTCTCGCTTGGCGTCTTCTACAAGGATATCAAGGACTACGCGGTCACGCAGACCTTCAACAATTATGACTATGAAGGCGTGATCTATAACGAGTTCACCACCACGGTGAACGGCAAAAGCGCAGAGGTCTATGGTCTGGAAGCCAGCTACAGCCAGGCATATACCATGCTGCCTGCGCCGTTTGACGGGCTGCTAACCCAGATCAACTATACCTATACACACAGTAAGGCGACCCTGGCGGACGGCCGCGAGATCCAGTTGCCCGATGCCTCGCGCAACACCTTCAATGTCGTGCTGGGATATGAAAAGGGTCCGGTCGACCTGCGCCTCGCCGGCACATATCGCGACAAATATATCGACGAGGTAAGCGATGCTATCGACGAGGATCGCTGGGTAACCAATCATTTCCAGCTTGACTTCACGGCCAAGGTCCGGGTGATGGACAATGTCCGCCTGACGCTGGATGTCATCAACATCAACAATGCGAAATATTTTGCCTATCAGAACCTGGCGGGCGCCCAGCGCCTGCTCCAGTTCGAGAAATATGGCCCGACCTTCAAGTTCGGTGCGAAGGTCAATTTCTGACGGAAAGACAATGATGAAACCGATCCTGCTACCCCTGACCGCGCTCACCCTTCTTCCTGCCTGCGCGGGCGGGGGCGGCGGGGTCGCTCCCCTCCCCGCGGTGAACGTTCATGCTTCAGCAGAAACCGCGCCAGTCGGCACCGGCAACGCGGATGCGGCGGACGACCCCGCGATCTGGCGTAACCCCGCCGATCCGGCGGCGAGCCTGATAGTCGGTACCGACAAGAAGGCCGGGCTCTATGTCTACGGCCTCGACGGCAAGGTGAAGAGCTTTCTCGATGCCGGGGCGGTCAACAATGTCGACCTGCTTGGCGGCAGCGAGCAGGCGCTCGTCGTCGCCAGCGACCGCAACGACCTCGCCAATTCGAAGCTGGCGCTCTTCACCCTCCGGTTCGACGATCCGGTGCTGAAGCCGCTTGGCGCGGTAGAAAGCGGTCCCGGCGAAGCCTATGGCGTGTGCCTGCAACGGCGCGACGTTTCCGCCGATCTTTCGGCCCTTACCGCCTATGCCGCGATCAAGGACGGCACTGTGCGTGAAATCATGCTCACACGCCGCGGAGACGGTGGCTATGACGGCCGCGTCCGGCGGCAGTGGAAGCTCGCCAGCCAGATCGAAGGCTGCGTTACCAGCCCCCGTTCTGGCGATCTATACATCGGCGAGGAGGATGTTGGTATCTGGCGCATCCGCGCGATGATCATGGACGCCGCGCCGCAACCCGAAGTCTTTGCCACCGTCGGCAGCGAGGGCGGCCTCGTCGCCGATGTCGAGGGCCTAGCCTATGCGATGAACCCCGACGCAAAAGACCTTCTCCTCGCATCGAGCCAGGGCGACAACGCCTATGCCGTGTTCGACACAACCGATGGAAAGCTGCTCGGCCGCTTCCGCATCGCCGACGGCACGGAAATCGACGGCACCAGCGAAACCGACGGCATCGAACTGATGCTGGGCGATTTCGGTCCGACCTTCCCCGGTGGTCTGTTCATCGCCCAGGACGGCAGCAATCCGGGCGCAGCGCAGAATTTCAAGCTGGTTTCCTGGCAGGCGATCGTCGACGCGCTCGACCTCGCTCACTGAGCCGGGGCTGCGACTTTCTTTTCCGGCAGCACGACCACCGAATAGCTTTTCGCGTCGACCAGATATTTCGCCGCCAGCGCCTGCAGGTCCGCTGCCGTGACCGTCAGCATGTCGCGCGGCATGGAACGCATCAGGGCAACATAGCGCGGATCGCGCGTCGCCCCCTCGAGCTGGTTCATCCAGAACACATTCCCCGTGCTCGCGCGGGCGAGCAACTGGCGCGTCGGCGCAAGCACGCGCTGAAGCTCATCGTCGCTCACCGGATGAGCGGCGAGATCGGTGGCGATTTCCCTTGCAAGCCCGAAGAAATAGTCGATCCGATCGGGCTTCAACTGGCTCGTCACCAGCATATATCCCTCGCCCTTGTCGAAGGCGAGCGGCCAGTCGGACGCAGCGCTCGGCGAATAGGCCGCGCCGTCCACCGCGCGCAGCTTCTCGAACAGGCGATCGTTGATGATCTGCGCCAATATGTCGAGCTGCCGCGCTTCCTTGGCGCGCGCGATGCCGGTCCCCGTGGGCCAGGCAATGGCGGCTGCCGCCTGATCGCTGTCGCCGGCATGCGTCAGTAAAACCGGCTCGGCATTGTGCGAGGGAAAACGGATCTCGCGGTTGCGGGCCGGAATGGTTCGTTCCTTGCGCGGCGGCAACGCTCCGAATGTGGCGGCAACGGCCTCAACCGCCTCCTCGCGCTGAACATCGCCGAAAATCTGAACCTCAATTGGTCCGGACGCCAATATGGGTTCCCAGAAGGCCCGGAATTTTTCCGGCGTCAGCGCCGCGATCTCGGCCTTGTCCGGCGTGTGGAACCGCATGTCCTTGTCACGCAGAAGCCATCCCAGTTCATGGCCCAGCACGGCATTGGGCGACGTGCGCCCGGCATCATAGCCCGCGAGCAGCCCGGCCTTGGCGCGCTCGACGGGTTCGGACGCCCAGCCCGGAAAGGCAAGCTTGGCCGCAAAGAGACGAAGCTGATCCTTGTAATCTGCCGGACGGGACACTGCCGCCAGCTCAAAAGCATCGTCGTCTATGCCGAAATCAAAGCCCAGCCGTCGACCGTTGGTCAACTCGTCCAGTTCCCGCTGCCCCAGCTTTCCGATGCCGTTCGCCGCGAGCACATAGCCTGCCGCCCATGTCGGCTGCGCTTTGGCGGGAGAAAGCCCCAGCGTTCCCTGGCCGAAGCGGATGTTGATGCGCACCTTGCCGGGCTCGGCATCGTTCGCGAACAGCTCCAGCCTGACGCCGTTGTCATAGGTCACCTGCTCGATACCGGATACGCCCAGTATCGACCGTTCCTTTACCTTGCCCGGCGGCGGAAAGGCGGGCAGGTCATCCATCGTGACCGTGCTTTGGGAAAGGCGCACATCCTTTGCCGGTTCGACCGGCGCAGCGAGGGCGACCGCCAGCCGATGCTCGGCATCCGGAGAGGCATCGGGCACAACCAACATGGTTCGCTTGACCCCAGCCGTGAACATGCGCCGCGTCGCGTCCAGCATGTAGGCAGGCGTCATAAGCGGGCGGGCGTCGCGAAAAATGGCAAGAGCGGTATCCGGCGCAACCACGGTTTCCCCGATATCCACAGCCGAGACCAGATCGTCGGCCTGCTTGGCGCTTGATTCCGTATCGCGATTTTCCACGCCGATGGAGAGCGACGTCTGGAACTGCGCGAACTCGCGATCGATTTCGGCCTCTGTCACCGGCGATGTCTTGGCATCCTCGATGATGGCGCGCACGTCGGCCAGCGCCTTCTCCCAGTCATCGCCAAGCGGGGTTATGCTGACGAACGTGCCGTCGACGGACCGGCTGACGTCCTGTACATCGACGCTCGCCTGCAAGAAACTGGCATCACCGCGCCGCGCCGCCTGCTCCAGCCTCCGGTTTATCATCTGCAGCGCGACGAGGTCGGCGAGCTTGCGCTGGTTATAGATGATCGTGTCTGCCTTGGGCTTCCAGGGACGGAGCCATGCCAGCGTAACCGATGCGGGAAGACCGGGTTGATGAACGACCCTGGTCGCCGGGACATCATCCTTCGGTACGCCGAAGTCGGCCGGTGGCTGACGCGGCCCGGAGTTCTTCCAGCCGGAAAACTGGCTCTTGACGAGATCTTCCATCACCTTGGGATCGACATCGCCGGAAATCGAGATCACGGCGTTCTCGGGCCGGTACCAGCGGTCGTGAAAAGCCTGCAGCTTCGCCGCAGTAGCTGCGGAGAGGCTCTCGGCCGTGCCGATCGGCGGATGGGATCCCAGGGGCTGACCGCCGAAGAATAGGGCGCGACTGGCATCCCCGACCCGGGTAGCGACGCTCGTACCCTCACGCATTTCCGCCATCACGATGGCGCGCTCCGCCTCGACGGCGGAGGGGACGATATTGGGCTCGCTCATCATGCCGGCCAGAATCTTCATGCTTTCGAGCAGCCCGTCCGGCGAGGCATTGGGCAGGTCGAGCGCATAGACAGTGCCTGTCGGCGTCGTCTGGGCATTGGAATCGCTGCCAAAGCTGACGCCCAGCCGTTGCCAGAGCCGCTTGGACTCGCCGTCCGGTACATATTTGGAACCCCGAAAGGTCAGATGCTCAATGAAATGCGCGTATCCCTCTTCGTCCGCTCGCTCCATCAGGGAACCGGCGTCGATGCGCAGACGGATGGAGACCTGCCCCGGCGGCACGCCGTTCCGCCGGATCGCATAGCGCAGGCCGTTGGGCAGCTCTCCGAAAAGCCAGGCCGCGTCCATCGGCACATCGCTGTTACGATAGAGCCAGGGCCGGTCGGCATTGATGATCGCCGGCGGCTTGTTCGCTGCCTCGGCCAGCAGTGAGCCGCCAAACGGCCCCGATACCGGCAGAAGGAGCGTGAAAAGGGCAAGGAAAAGTGCGCCGCGCGCGAAGGGACGGTGGGTCATCCGTCCCCTCATAGACAGCTTTTTGTGAACCGGCACTGACAAACTTGTGCCGCGCTGTCGGCTGACCTCAGCCGCCGAACTTCCTGACCGCGCCCTTGTGCGCACCGACATTCTTCCCGCGACGCGGCCGCCGTCCCGGCCTTGCGGTTTCGCCGTCTGCCCGGCCTCCTTCGCGGCGCGGGGGTCTGGCACCCGCCCCTGACCTCGCCATGTCCGCCTTGGAGGGACGCGCTTTCGGCGCCGGAGCCACCGGCTTGGGCAGCTTGCGCACCAGTTCGGCGAAGTCGCCCGGCAATGGCGCGGTTTCGCACTTCACGCGCGTGGTGCGCTCGATCGCGCGCAGGAACGCCCGCTCCTCGTCGGAGACGAAGCTGATCGCGATGCCCTCGGCACCTGCACGCGCCGTGCGGCCGATGCGGTGGACATATTGCTCAGGCACATTGGGTAGCTCGAAATTGATCACATGGCTGACGCCCGACACGTCGATGCCGCGCGCGGCGATATCGGTTGCGACCAACAGCCTGATATGGCCATGACGGAACGCTTGCAGCGCCGCCGTCCGCTGCGCCTGCGTCTTGTTTCCGTGGATCGCCATCGCTTCTATGCCCGCGCCGGCCAGCGCGCGCACGACCTTGTCTGCGCCATATTTGGTGCGCGTGAAGATCAGAGCGCGGTCGATCTCCTCGGCCCGCAACACATGGGTCAGCAGCGCCTGCTTCTCGCTCTGATTGACGAAGGTGACGATCTGACGGATCCGTTCCGCCGTGGTCGCCTGCGGCGCGACGGAGACCGTGATCGGGTCATGCAGGAACTGCTTGCCCAGCTCCGCGATCTCGCGCGGCATGGTCGCCGAAAAGAACAGATTCTGGCGCTGTTGCGGCAGCATCTTCACGATCCGTTTCAAAGGCGCGATGAACCCCATGTCCATCATCTGGTCGGCCTCGTCGAGCACGAAGATCTCGACACCATTCAGGTGAAAGGCGCGCTGATCGATGATATCGAGCAGGCGGCCCGGCGTCGCAACCAGTATGTCGACCCCGGCTTGAAGTTTGCGGATCTGCTTGCCGATCGGCACACCGCCGAACACCGTTTCCACCGAAAGACGCATGAACCGCGCATAGGTGCGAAAACTGTCGGCAATCTGCGCGGCGAGTTCTCGCGTCGGCGAAAGCACCAGCATCCGGCAACTGTGGAGCGGCCGAGCCTTCGGGTTGCGGCTGAAATGGTCGAGCGAGGGCAGCGCGAAGGCCGCGGTCTTGCCCGTGCCGGTTTGCGCGATACCGCACAGGTCATGGCCCGAAAGCAACGGCGGAATGGCCTGCTGCTGGATCGGGGTCGGCGTCTGATAATTCTTGGCGGCAAGCGCCTTCATGATGGGTTCGGCAAGGCCGAAATCCTGAAACTGCATATCTTCTACTCACAATAATGCACGGCGCGCGCACGGTCCCTTGCGGAACCGCGCGCCGGGCGGGTTTCCGAAACGACCCGCGTGAATAGGGAAGCCTCAAACAAAGTTGCGCGCAAAGATCGGCCGGTTCCGCTGAAACGGAACGTTCACGCCGCCGATCGCTATGGGGACCTCTGTGGTCCGGATGCCGCGCAATGGCGCATATGGCGGGAAGCGCCATGAAACACAAGGTCTTTCGGGCACAGTCATGGTTTTGCTTGAAACGCTGCGGCACAATGGCCACATGTCGAACATGCTGATCGAGACCGAAAAGACTCCCAATCCCGCCACGCTCAAATTCCTGCCAGGCCGGCAGGTCATGGCGTCCGGCACCCGCGACTTCGCCTCCGCCGAAGATGCGGAAGCTTCCCCGCTCGCCGAAGCGCTTTTCACGCTGGGCGATGTCACCGGTGTCTTCTTCGGCGGCAACTTCATTTCCGTCACCATCGCGCCGGGCGCTGAATGGTCCGACACCAAACCGGATGTTCTTGCGATCCTGCTCGATCATTTCATCGCCGAAATGCCGCTGTTCAGGCCCGGCACGGCCGCGGGGATCGCGGTCCCCGATGAGGACGAGGGCTTCGCAGATGATCCAGCGGACGCGGAAATCGTCGCCCAGATCCGTGATCTGATCGAAACGCGCGTGCGGCCGGCGGTCGCCAATGACGGCGGCGACATCATCTATCGCGGCTTCGACAAGGGCCGGGTCTATCTTCAGATGCAGGGAGCCTGTTCGGGATGCCCCTCGTCCACCGCGACGCTGAAGAACGGCATCGAGCAACTACTCAAGCATTATGTGCCGGAAGTAAGCGAAGTCCTCGCGGTCTGACCACGCGCCGTTGCAATATTCAGGCAAGGGGCTAAGCGCTCCTCATGCGGCGACTGATCATCGATACGGCAACCGAGGCGCTGTCCGTCGCGCTGTTCGCAGACGAACAGCTGATCGGCCATCATCATGAAATCGCTGGGCGCGGCCACGCCGAAAAGCTGATTCCGATCATCGCCGCAATGGACGGGGGCGGACGCGCCGAAGAAATCTGGGTTGACGGCGGCCCCGGCAGCTTCACCGGTGTAAGAGTGGGGATTGCTGCGGCACGCGCGCTGGCGTTCGCCTGGAATGCGCGCCTGTCTGGCTATTCTTCGCTCGCGCTTGTCGCCGCGATGGCCCGCGACCGGGCCGTCGAACCGGGCAGATCGATTGCAGTCGCGCTAACGGGCGGCCATGGTGAACTTTTCTGGCAGACGTTCGACCGCGAAACGCTTGCGCCTCTGACTGACCACTCGTCCACTCCGATAGACGAGTTGGCGGCGCTGCTCGACGCCAGGCTCCTGTTCGGGACCGGAGCGGCCACGCTGATTGCAGCACGAGGGTCCGGCGATGCCGTTGCACTCCACCCCGATGCACGGCTCGCCCCGCTCCTGCCACACGCGTTGCTGCGCGACGACATGAAACCGCTTTACGGACGCGGTGCCGATGCCATACCGATTGCCGGGCAAAAGGACCGGCCATGACCGCCACGACACTGGACAGATTGAGAATCGAGAGCTTTTCGCGACCTGATCATCGCGCGGAGGCGGCGGCCATGGTGGTGATGAATAGCGCGTTCGATGCCAGATTCGGCGAAGCCTGGACTGCACAGCAGCTTGGCGGTTTCATGAGCCTGCCCGGCGTGCGCCTGTCGCTGGCGCGTATCGACGGAGCGTATCTGGGCTTCGCGCTCAGCCGGCAGATTCTGGACGATGCGGAACTTCTGTTGCTTGCCACCGACACAAGATGGCAAAAACGAGGAGTAGGCAGTGCCTTGCTGAATGATTTTGTTACCACTGCGAGAAAATCCCATATTGCAACACTTCATCTTGAAGTACGCGACAATAATCCCGCAATTGAATTCTATTTTCGCTATGGATTCGAGAACGTTCATCGCCGCCCCGCATATTATAAAGGGAAAGACGGAACGCTCCACGACGCGCTCAGCTTGATATTAACCCTGTGAAAATTGTTGCTTTCTTCAGTTTATGCTCTGTATAGGCAGGAACAAATTTCAACCTATAGGGTCGCCGAACAAGCAAGGAGATTAAAATGGAAGAATCGAGCGCCAAGAGCGAAATGCTCATTACGCTGACATCGGATATTGTCGCCGCACATGTGTCGAACAACAGCGTAGCCGTTTCCGATTTGCCGTTGCTGATTCAGAATGTCCACGCCGCTCTTGCCGGGCTCGATGCGCCTGCAGCCGCGCCGGAAGTGCGCCAGGAGCCGGCGGTTTCGGTGCGCTCCTCGATCAAGCCCGACTACATCGTCTGCCTTGAGGACGGCAAGAAACTGAAGATGCTGAAGCGTCACCTGATGACCCATTATCAGATGACCCCCGAGGACTATCGGGCCAAATGGAATCTTCCCGCCGACTATCCGATGGTCGCCCCCAACTATGCCGAACAGCGCCGCACGCTGGCGAAGAAGATCGGCCTTGGCACATCGCGCAGCCGCAAGCGCAAGTAAACCAGTCACTGGTTCATAATCGCGAAGTTCCGGGGCGGGTGCGCATTCTTTGGCGTATCCGCCCTTTCCATTCGCGGGAAATGGACTAGACTGGCCTGAGACCATAAACAGATGCCGGGCCTGAACAAATGCCGCGAAAGATCGACATAGAGGCGTTATGCGCCGAAAAGGGGCTGCGTATTACGGAGCAGCGCCGGGTTATTGCGCGGGTTCTGTCGGAAGCGGATGACCACCCCGACGTCGAACGGCTCCATGAACGCTCCGCCGCAATTGACCCGGGCATCTCGATCGCCACCGTCTACCGGACCGTCCGCCTGTTCGAGGAAGCCGGGATATTGGAGCGCCATGATTTCGGCGATGGCCGCGCGCGCTACGAGGCCGCTCCAGAGGCGCATCACGACCATCTGATCGATGTCGAAACCGGCAATGTGATCGAGTTTGTCGACCCTGAGCTGGAACAGCTTCAACGGCAGATTGCCGAAAAGCTGGGCTTCCGCTTGGTCGACCACCGGATGGAACTGTACGGCGTCTCGCTCGACAGGAAGAACTGACCCCGTGATCGCCGGATTGCGCCGGGCGAGGCGCATCGCGACACTCGGGCTTGTGCTGCTTTTTTGCCTTCTGCCCCATCTCTTCTGGAAACTGCTCCCCGTCCCTTCACCTTGGCCGCGCCTCTTTCTCGGCCTCGCCGCCCGCAGCGCCGGCGTCAGGCCCCGCATCGAAGGCACACCGTTGGCTCGCGATGTGTTCTTCATCGCCAACCATATCAGCTGGCTCGACATATTGGCGCTGGGCGGAATGACGGGCACGGCCTTCATCAGCCATGACGGCGTCGCCGGCTGGCCAGTCATCGGCTGGCTGGCGCGGCAGAACAACACGATCTTCGTGTCGCGCACGGACAGACGCGCCGTCCGGGAACAGATTGCCGGCCTGCACCGGGCGCTTGCGGCTCATCAGCCGGTGGCGCTTTTCCCGGAGGGCACGACCAGCGACGGAACCGGCCTGCTGCCGTTCAAACCCGCGCTGCTGGCCGGTCTGATGCCGCCGCCGCGTGACCTGATGATCCAGCCCGTCTGGATCGACTATGGCGATGTCACTGCTGACATTGCCTGGCATGGCGACGAGCAGGCAGGCACCAATGCGGCGCGCGTGCTGGAGCGCCGCGGAACCATCCCGCTCACCCTCCATTTCCTCGACCCGTTTGATCCGGAGGATTATCCGGATCGCAAGGCTGTCGCCGAGGAGGCCCGCAATCGCATCGCGGCGCGGCAAGCGGCTTCCTTGTCCGCGCGCGCACCTGTATAGCTGGGCTGATGAATCACTCCCGAGCCAAGACTCCGCCGCGTACTTTCCACGTCAAATCCTTCGGCTGCCAGATGAATGTCTATGACGGCGAGCGCATGGCGGAGATGCTTGGCGCGCAGGGTCTTTCGTCTGTCGAGGAAGGGCTGCAGGCCGACATGGTCGTGCTCAACACCTGTCATATCCGCGAAAAGGCGGTGGAAAAGGTCTATTCCGACATAGGCCGCCTGCGCCGCGAGGACGGCTCCCGTCCGATGATCGCTGTCGCCGGTTGCGTCGCTCAGGCGGAGGGGCCGGAGATCACGCGACGCACGAAGATGGTCGATATCGTCGTTGGCCCACAGTCCTATCACCACCTCCCGGAACTCATTGAAAAGGCGGTGCGTGGCGAGGAAGCGCTCGATACGGATATG
>JBFXHW010000015.1:0-19868 GCA_050176605.1 Sphingobium sp.
GCACCGCTTGAGCCCTGGACCAAAACATTTGGATACCACCCAGAGCTGTTGTTGCCCGTGCCTACTTCAGCACCCTCCTCGTTAACGAAGGTCGATCCGCCGCTAGTGATGCTGACTCCGTTGCCAAGGATGATGCCCCCGTTAGCATTGGTTAAATCGATCCCGCTGGCCGAAATGTTTGCCCCGTCGTCAAGAGTTGTTGAATTGATATAGGTGCCTGGCTGATTGAAAATTGTCATATTATCCAACCCGCGTGACCGACCTTTCGGGCACTATCCATCTGTTATAGGTGGCCTCTCCCTTAGAACTCAATATCGATTAAGCACGAAAATTTGGATGATCGCCTTTGGTTTCCTGCAATCCCGGTGCCTTAAACCGGCCAAAAGGAGGGAGAAACTAACGGACCGCCGACGCACCCAGCCTGCCAGGCATGCGGCAGGCAGTCCTCAAAATACTCATCCAGCCGCCGCCAGCACGATTTTCGCATTGCCGCAAAATTATCCACCCCGAAAATCCGCCAAAGTCGTGCTAGAACCTGTGGCTTGGGCAGTGCTCGTTTTAATTCGATCCCTCGTCGCTCAATCCAGCGACATCACAAACCTGTATGGCCGATGCCCTGTAATATCTTGGTCGTCCTCGCTCCGGCGACGACGTCCGAATGTCGGCAATCATGATCTGTGGCGACCGCGACGGAGAGTTGATAACGCCACGCCCGGAATCTTTAAAAATACGTGCTTGCAAGGCTTGCTGGCCACTGATCTATGATTAGGCTGATGATCCAATCTGCATTCCGAAACCGGCACTCATGATCTCCCGTCTGAAAGGCGCCCTCGACCCCTACATCCTAGCGCTCCTGACCACGATGGTTGCCGCCACGCTATTCCCGGCGCGGGGAGCGGCGGTGACGGTGTTCGCGGTCGCCGCCGACATCGCCATCGTTCTGCTCTTCTTCTTTCATGGCGCAAAGCTTTCGCGTGACGCAATCCTCGCGGGAGCGGGCAATTGGAGGCTGCATGTCGCCGTGCTGGCGGCGACATTCGCAATCTTTCCCGCGCTCGGTCTACTCGCGGCCTGCACGCCGGGGCTTCCGCCGGTCGTCGCAAGCGGCGTCGTGTTCCTGACCTTGTTGCCATCGACGGTGCAGTCGTCGATCGCTTTCACCTCTATCGCGCGCGGTAATGTGGCCGCCGCCGTGTGCAGCGCGTCCTTCTCCAACCTGCTCGGCATCTTCCTGACGCCCTTACTGGTCGCGTTGCTGATGGGCGCGCACGGCGCGTCGATTTCATGGGACGCGGTCGAGAAGATATGCCTACAACTCCTTCTCCCCTTTGTTGCCGGACATCTGCTGCGGCCGGTCATCGGCGGTTTCGTGTCGCGACACCGCGCACTGATCAGCTATTCGGATCGCGGATCGATCCTGATCGTCGTCTATTCGGCTTTCAGCGCGGCGGTAGTCGGTGGCCTGTGGCAGCGAATGCCGCCGCAGGTCGTCGCGCTGATCCTCCTCGTCAGCGCTCTTATACTGGCGCTGATACTGGCGATCACCTGGATGCTGGGCAGGGCATTGCACCTTTCGCGCGAAGACGCGATCGTGCTGCTGTTCTGCGGTTCCAAGAAGAGCCTCGCGACAGGCGTGCCGATGGCGGGCGTTCTGTTTGCGCCTGCGCTGGTCGGGGTGATGATCCTGCCGCTGATGCTGTTCCACCAGTTGCAACTGATCGCCTGCGCGGTGATCGCCCGACGGTTCGCGCGAGCGGATGAGACGGCTGGGTCTGCCTGAGCGTCAGTATGCGGCCATCCGGACCTTGGCCAGACGGTCGTGGGCGCACAGATCGGCAAGCAGCGCCCCTAACTGATCCACCGGCACCATGTTTGGCCCGTCGCTCGGTGCGTTGTCCGGATCTTCGTGTGTCTCGATGAAGACTGCTGCCACGCCGACCGCGCACGCGGCCCGAGCGAGCGGCCCGACGAATTGCCGTTGTCCTCCCGACGATCCGCCAAGACCGCCGGGCAACTGCACCGAATGCGTGGCATCGAACACGATCGGGTAGCCGGTTTCAGCCATGACCGGAAGCGACCGCATGTCGCTCACCAGCATGTTGTAGCCGAAACTCGCGCCGCGCTCGGTCAGCAATATGCGTTCATTGCCGGTCGATGCGATCTTGGCCGCGACATTGGCCATGTCCCAGGGAGCGAGGAACTGACCCTTCTTCACATTGATCGCGGCACCGGTTTCCCCGGCCGCGAGCAACAGGTCTGTCTGGCGGCAGAGAAAGGCGGGAATTTGCAGCACGTCGACCGCTTGCGCCACAAGGGCGCAATGGCCCGGTTCGTGTACGTCGGTTAGGACCGGGCAATCAAACTCGTCGCGAATCTGCGCCAGAATTTCAAGGCCAGCTTCCATGCCAAGACCTCGCTTGCCGGAAAGGGACGTGCGGTTCGCCTTGTCGTAGCTCGCCTTGAATATGAAGCGCGTACCTGTTGGCGTGCAAGCTTGCGCAATGCGGTCCGCCATCATGCGAGCATGATCGAGGCTTTCGAGCTGACAGGGTCCCGCGATTAGCGCGAAGGGCTCCGCGCTGCCGACAGCGACATCTCCTATAGTGACGATGCGGCCCGTCATGCCATTTCCCCGGCTGCCATATCTCTCAGCGCCTGCTCAATTCTCGGAATATCCTCCGGATTGTTGAGTTCCCAGAAGACTCGGCCTCGCGCGTCCATCTCGACGCAGCGCACCTTGTGGCCATGTTCGAGGAAGCGGAGCTGTTCGAGGCCTTCCAGCGCTTCCAGCCGCCCCACCGGCAGCGCCATATAGGCCGCTAAAGCATCAGGCCGATAGGCGTAGACGCCGACATGGTGCCAGACGGGAGGCGGGCCCTCCAGCTTGGCGGGATCGAGCCAGGGCAGAACTTCCTTCGAGAAGTAAAGCGCGTCGCCTTGCACATCGAAGACCGCCGTCGTGCCGCCGACGCGTCCTGCGCGCCTGTCCTTGACGAAATGCGCATAGGTCTCCGGATCGCACTGCAGGACCGGAGTCGCCACTGCAATGCCTGGGTCCGCGCGCATCGTCTCGATCAGGGCCTCGACGAACCAGGGTGGGGTGAGGGGAGCATCGCCCTGAAAATTGACGATGATATCGGCATCCAAACCGGCACGCACCAGCGCGTCGGCGCAGCGCTCCGTGCCGTTGCGGCAGGCCTCGTCGGTCATGATGACGCTCGCACCGAAATCCGTGCAATGATCGGCGATGCGTGCATCATCGGTCGCGACATAGACGGCGGAGACACCCTCCACGGCGCAGGCAGCCTCGCTGCTCATCCGGATGAGGCTTTTACGCCCGCCCGAAGGTAGCGTCAGTTCGGCGAGCGGCTTTCCCGGATAGCGGCTGGACGCGAACCGGGCCGGAATCAGGATGACGGCATTCACGCGACGCCAGCGCGTAGAAGGTCGTGGATATGGAGAATCCCGGTAGGCCGATTATCGTTGTCGACCAGCAGCAGCGCCGAAATCTCGCGCTCGTTCATAAGCGCCAGGGCTTGCGCTGCAAGAATGTCGGGTGAGATCGTCACTGGCTCCAGCGTCGCGATCTCGCCCGCCGTCCGGCCCATCAGAGCTGCCATGTTCCGCCGGAGATCGCCGTCGGTAACCACGCCATACAACCTGCCGTCATCATTGACGACAACGGCGATGCCGAACCCCTTGGAGGTCATTGCCAGCAGCGTATCGCCCATTCGCGTATCCCTGCGCACGATCGGCAGTTCTTCGCTGCCATGCATCAACTCGCCGGCCTGCTTCATCTGCGAACCGAGATTGCCGCCAGGGTGAAAGTCGCGGAAACTGTCAACAGCGAAACCGCGTGCTTCCATCAGGGCCACTGCCAGCGCGTCCCCGAGCGCCAGCATCATGGTGGTCGAGGTGGTGGGCGCCATGCCATTGGGACAGACTTCGGGCGCCTCCGGCAAAAGCAGGCGGAAATCCGCCGCCTGCATCAGCGAACTCTCCGCGCGACTCGAGATGGCAACCAGGGGAATCGAGAAGCGACGGGAATAGGAGAGGATATCGCGCAGTTCCGGCGTTTCACCGGAATTCGAGAGCAGGATGCAGACATCATCCTGCGCGATCATGCCGAGGTCGCCATGGCTCGCCTCTGCGGCGTGAATGAAGAAGGAAGGCGTGCCGGTCGAAGTGAGCGTCGCCGAGATCTTGCGGCCGATATGCCCCGACTTGCCGATGCCCGAGACAATGACCCGGCCGCCGCACCGCATTACCAACGAGACGACACGCTGAAAATCGGCAGGTACATTGGCCGAAAAGAGCTTCAGGGCATCGGCTTCAGCCGAGAGGACGCGTCGCGCGCTTGCGAGCGCGGTGCTTGGGACATTACGGGCCAGTTCCACCATCGCCGCTGGCATAGGAGAAGCCGCGTCGTGGTTCAAGCGGCGTAACGACTGTCGCGCGATGGACGGCTACCTTGCCATAGTGGGATGACAAGTGACTGGCGCCGCGATACAGAGCCGGAACGAAACAGACTAAGGTAAACGGTCCTGATATGGTTCGCGCCCGGCTGCGCCTTGCTTATTTTTCCCGAAGGATTTTCAGATGAACGCACTCTATCGGCTTGCCCCGGCCCGCCGTGTCCGGTTGTCACTCGGGGTTGCGTTGGCAGGCAGTGCGCTGCTGCTTTCCGGATGTGCCCTGCAAAGCGCAGCCGGCCCCTCGGGCCGAGCCGTAAGCGGCGCGGAAGGCAAGACAGTTGCCGATGCCGACATCAAGATCGTCGATGTCACGGACGAGGTTGCGCGCCGCATCGTGGAAAGCGGCAAGTCTGCTTTGTTCTCGGAGAGCATTGGCGACGGCGCGCCGATCGGTGCGGTGATCGGCAAGGGCGATGTGCTCGACATTGCTATCTGGGAAGCTCCGCCGGCAGCGCTTTTCGGGGCAGCGGGTGGCGATCCGCGGTTAACTTCATCCGGATCGACGGCGCGCGGCACGGCCTTGCCAGAGCAGATGGTTGATACCGATGGACGGATCGTCATCCCGTTCGCCGGTTCTATCGAGGCGGCGGGGCGAACGCCGACCCAGATAGCACGCGATATTTCGCAGCGGCTTAAGGGCATGGCTCATCAGCCGCAGGCCATTGTAAGGCTTGTCCGAAATGCTGCGGCCAATGTGACCGTAGTCGGCGATGTCGCGGAAAGCGCGCGGGTTCCGCTGACCGCCAAGGGCGAACGTCTGCTCGATGTCATCGCGGCGGCAGGAGGCGTCAAACAGCCGGTGGGCAAGACCCTGATCCAGGTGACGCGCGGTAGCGAGGTCGCCTCCATGCCGCTTGAGACGATCATCAAGGATCCGAGGCAGAATATCCGGCTGCAACCCGACGATGTAGTGACGGCGCTGTTCCAGCCTTACAGTTTCACTGCGCTCGGCGCGACCGGCGCCAACGCCGAAATTGCCTTCGAGGCGACAGGCATTACGCTGGCGCAGGCGCTGGGACGGGCCGGCGGGCTGCAGGATAACCGGGCGGATGCCCGAGGTGCTTTTCTGTTCCGTCTGGAGGATCCGAACGCGCTGGATCCTGCCGTCACCGCTGGCGCTCGGATGACGCCGGATGGCAAGATCCCGGTCATATACCGCATCAACATGAAGAATCCGGCGACCTTCTTTGCCGCCCAGAGCTTTCCCGTCCACAACAAGGACGTGATCTACGTTTCCAATGCGCCCATCGCGGACTTTCAGAAGTTCCTGAATGTCGTGACCTCGCTCGTCTATCCGATAGTCAGCGTGCAGAACGTGGTTCGTAACAACTAGCCGGAATTATGCCGTCAGGCTCAATGCTGTGATCGCAGTCTGACGAACCCCGCCATGGCCAGCACGACAGCGCACCCGATCGCGATGCCCGTTATTGCAGAGAGCACGGCGCCGGCCAGCCAGCCAAAAGCGCTGCCCAGCGGCCCGGCGGCGTGGGCTATGGCCTCGCTGATCGCCTTGATCTGATGGCCGGGGAAGTGCATGCCCAGCTCTTCCAGCCCGTGCACAACGATGCCGCCGCCGACCCACAGCATCGCCGCCGTGCCCAGTACCGTCAGCCCGGCGAGCAGGTGC
This sequence comes from Sphingobium sp., assembly GCA_050176605.1. Taxonomy (GTDB): domain Bacteria; phylum Pseudomonadota; class Alphaproteobacteria; order Sphingomonadales; family Sphingomonadaceae; genus Sphingobium. The sequence continues at coordinate 6,103 of JBFXHW010000015.1, forward strand.
GGCATGGCATGAACGAGGCCGCGTCCCAGCGGCGCCAGCGCGCCGCCGCGCCGACACAGGTGCAGTCCGATATCGTCGAGCTTGACGATCAGCGCGACGGCCCCGTAGACGCCGGCTGTGATCAGTAGGCTGACGATCACGAGGATCAACGCCTGTTGCCACAGCGGTTCGGGAGCGACCGAGGCGAGAGCGATCGCCATGATTTCGGCCGAGAGGATCAAATCGGTGCGAATTGCGCCGGAAATCGTCGTTTTCTCCACATGAGCGGGGTCGACCGGCTGCACTGTGTCCTCGATGGCATGCGCCTCGTGCGGCAGCCATTTCTCGATCAGTTTTTCCGCACCTTCGAAACAGAGCCAGGTTCCGCCCAGCATCAGGAGCGGGGTCAATGCCCAGGGGGCGAGTGCGCTCAGCACCAGCGCCGCCGGAAGGAGGAACAGCAGCTTGTTGCGAAGCGAGCCGAGCGCGATTCTGCCGATGATAGGCAGTTCCCGGTCCGGCGACAGGCCCGTCACATAGCGCGGCGTAACGGCCGCATCGTCGATAACGACACCCGCCGCCTTCGCGCTGGCCCGCGCGGCGGCAGCGCCGACATCGTCCACTGACGCCGCGGCCAGTTTCGCCATCGCGGCGACATCATCGAGGAGGGCGATCAGACCGACGGACATTGCGAGACCTTCCTGATGAGCGGCGACATGTCGCCATTGCCGCGTGGGTTGGCGGGGGTCAACCGGTCACGGGTACGAAAGCGGCTTTCAAAGGGTCTGACGCTTGGCTAGGGTCCGGGCAACGCAACAAATGTCATGAGGCCCACTCCATGGTTCGCACCCTCTTCGCGTTGGCAGTTGCCGGCGCCGTTTCGCTGGCGCCAGCGCCGCTTTTTGCGCGCGACAAGTCCGCACCTGCTGCGCCGGAAAAGCTGACGCTCGAGCGCCTCTTCGCCAGCCCAAGCCTCACCGGGCCGCAACCACGAAGCCTGAAGATCTCGCCGGACGGCAAGCTGGTGACGCTGTTGCGCAATCGCAGGAATGACCGTGACCGTTTCGACCTGTGGGCGATCGACCCGTCGAGCGGGAAGGAGAGAATGCTTGTCGATTCCCTCAAGCTGGGTAGTGGCGCCGAACTGTCCGAGGCCGAGAAGATGCAGCGCGAGCGGGCCCGGATCGGCGGCACGCGCGGCATCGTTGCCTATGACTGGGCTGCGGATGGGCGGCATATCGTCGTGCCGATTGACGGTGATCTTTATCTTGCGACGCTCGGTGCCCAGACAGTGCGCCTCACGAATACGCCGGAAGGCGAACTGGATGCCACGGTCAGCCCCAGGGGGCGCTATCTTTCCTTTGTGCGCGATGGAAACCTCTTCGTCATCGACATCGCGACGCGCGCCGAAAAGCAGCTTACGACCGGTGCGAGCGACACGGTGAGCTGGGGTGTTGCCGAGTTTGTCGCGCAGGAGGAAATGGACCGGGATACCGGGCACTGGTGGTCGCCCGACGATGCGCACATCGCGGTCGCCAGGGTCGACGAGAGCGGTGTCGGCATCGTCAATCGCGCGGCAATCGGCGCGGACGGGACGAGAATCTATTCGCAGCGTTACCCGGCCGCTGGCACGCCCAATGCGGTGGTCGATCTCTATGTGATGGACCCGCTCGGGGAAAAGCAGGTCAAGGTCGATCTTGGCCGGAACAGCGATATCTACCTCGCGCGCGTCGACTGGTCGAAGGACGGAAAGACGCTCTATGTCCAGCGCGAGAGCCGGGACCAGAAGCGGCTCGATCTGCTCGCGGTCGATCCTGCGACGGGCGAGTCGACGCTGGTCTTGAGCGAAACCGCGAAGACCTGGATCAACCTCAACAATAATTTTCGGCCGCTGACCGACGGCAGCTTCCTTTGGTGGTCGGAAAAGACCGGTCACGGACATCTTTATCGCGTCAGCGGCGACAAATGGACGCCGATCACGTCGGGCGACTGGGAAGTGGGAAATGTCATCGGGCTCGACGAAAAGAAGGGCATCGTTTTCTTCACCGGAAACCGTGAGACGCCGCTGGAACAGCATATCTACAGCGCATCGCTTTCGGGCAAGGGCGAACCGAAGCAGCTCACCGAGAGGGGCTGGTGGAACAACGGCGTCATGGATAGTGTCGCAAGCAAGATCATCGTCAGTCGGTCGAACCCCGATCAGCCGGTCCAGATCTACCTGGCGGACCGCGATGGCAAGCGAATCCGCTGGCTTTCCGAAAATCGCGTAGTGGGCGACCACCCCTATGCGCCCTATCGCGCCGCTCATGTCGAAACGGAGTTCGGCTCGATCAAGGCGGCAGATGGCAGCGCGCTCTATTACCAGATGCTCACGCCGAAGCTGGAGGCCGGCAAGCGTTACCCGGTCTTCATGATCCATTATGGCGGCCCCGGCGCCGGGCGGCAGGTGACGAAGAGCTGGGGCGGGGTGATGCAGCAATATCTGGCGCAGCAGGGCTGGATCGTGTTCGCCATCGACAATCGCGGCACGCCGGATCGCGGCAAGGCGTTCGAGGATCAGCTCTATCACGCCATGGGCACAGTGGAGGTGACGGACCAACTGGCCGGTGTCGACTGGCTGAAGGCGCAGCCCTTTGTCGATCCGGATCGGATCGCGACCTATGGCTGGTCCTATGGCGGCTATATGACGCTGAAGCTGCTGGAAAAGGCGCCGGGTGTTTTCGCGGCAGGCATTTCCGGCGCGCCGGTGACGAAGTGGGAGCTGTACGACACCCATTATACCGAGCGCTACCTCGGCGATCCTAATGCGAAGCGTAGCGCCTATCCCGCGTCCAACGCACTGGCGGACGCCGCGAAGATCGTCGATCCGCTGCTGCTGATGCATGGCATGGCCGACGACAATGTGGTGCTGGAGCACTCAACCGCCTTCATGAGCGCGATGCAGGAACAGGCGCGCCCGTTCGAGCTGATGCTCTATCCGGGGCAAACGCACCGGTTCGCGGGCGAGGGCGTGAATGTTCACGAGTGGCGAACGATCGAGCATTTTCTCGAACGGCTCGGAGTGTCCCCAAAGCAGCCCTGACAGCGGCACGTCAATTGTCGTTGGCGGGTTTCGGTATCCTGAATTCCACCGCCGGAAGGACAGCCTCGCGGTCGGCACCGATAGTCATCAGGGCGCGCCACGGATCGGCAGCGTCGGCGCGTTCGCGACCATAATCCATCAGGCAATCCATGAAATCCGGGTCGAATATCCGGCCGTCCAGGCCTGCGCGGATGGCACCGCAGGTCGTCGTCTTGCCCTTGCGTGTGGTGAAGCCATGCCTTTCCCAGCCGTCGGCGCTGACGAAACGGATCGCGCCGTCCGGCTTTTGCAGCCGCAGCGCGGCGACCGAGCCCACCTCGATCTGGTTGGTGACGATCTGTTGCGCACGTTCGGCGGCGGTCAGCGCGCTGGGCGAGCGATCCGCCTTGTCGCTGCCCGCCTCGTTGAGCAGACCCGTGGGGCCGTTACGAACGACATAGAAGGGCAGGTCGGGTATCGCGCCCGTGGCCTTTGCGTCCGGGTCGTTCGCCTGAACCAGACGGCCAAGCTGCTCGGCGAAACTGGCGAAGACGGACTGGCGCACGCCGCCGTCATAATAGGCGCGGCCGTTGATGCGGACCTGTTGGAAGGTGACAGGCATGGCGGAGGACGCGAGCGCCGACCCAGCGATGCAGGCGCGGGCGTTGGCGGCGCCCGTCTCGGACGCGATCTGGTGGACGTCCGAATAGAAGAAGTCGCCCGATCGCGCCTCTATATAGCCGATGAGCACTTGGCGGTCGCTCGCTTTCAAGGCCTCTATCGCAACACAATCCGGGGTGTCGTTCCTTGCTGCGCACAGCGCGGTTTCGATCCGGCGCCGCAATGGGTTCAGGCCAGCGAATGAGCCCGTGACGATCGCCATCAGCTTGCTGTTGCGTTTCACAACTTCTTTTTCGCGGTCGATGCTGTAGGCGTCACGCAGCCATTGCCAGCGGTCGGGATGATCGGACCCGACGAACATCGCCTGCATGCCCCCGGTCGAGACTCCCGTCACGACGAAGAAATTGGGTATCTCGCCCTTTTCCGCGAGGCGGGAGAGAAACCCGGCACCGAAGGCTCCCCACTGGCCGCCGCCCGACAACAGCAGCACCGCCGGCGCACCGAGATCGGGATTTTCCTTCAGCGGATCGCTTTCATGCAGCTGTTGCCGGAACAGTGCGTGCTGATAGGCGTAAAGCGTGCGGGTGAGGAGGCCGCTTTCCGTCTGGCCGCCGCCCAGCGAGGTGGGCTCGTCCAGCCCCCTGATCTGGCGTTCCAGTGGAGACAGCGGCAGCGGGCGGCGAAAGGCGGTCTTGCCCGGCAGCGCTTCGGTGAAACCGGCGCAATCAACATCGAGCGATCCGCGCGTCGCGCACGCGCACAACAACATCAGCGGCAGGAAGAGCAGCAATTTTCGCATCGGCCGGTTGAACCCCCATCAAGTCCCGGATATGCGGCCCGCTTTTCGTTTGGGGGCCACAATAGCCCCTTTGCTTTCGCGGTCGCAATAGGCTATCGGCGCGTTCCTTCTCTTGCCTTGTGGAGCATGTCGTGGGTTATCGCGTCGTCGTCGTTGGGGCGACCGGCAATGTCGGTCGTGAAATGCTAAACATCCTTGCCGAGCGGGAATTTCCCGCCGACGAGATCGCGGCCGTCGCCTCTCCGCGCTCGACGGGCAGCGAGATCGAATATGGCGAGACCGGCAGGATGCTGAAGGTTCGCAATATCGAGCATTTCGATTTCGCGGGATGGGACATGGCGCTGTTCGCTGCCGGGTCTGGCCCGACCAAGATCTACGCGCCCAAGGCCGCGGCGGCGGGCTGTGTCGTCATCGATAACAGCTCGCTCTACCGCATGGACCCGGATGTGCCGCTGATCGTGCCGGAGGTGAACCCGGATGCCATCGACGGCTATACGCGCAAGAACATCATCGCCAATCCCAATTGCTCAACCGCGCAGATGGTGGTGGCATTGAAGCCTCTGCACGATGCGGCGAAGATCACGCGCGTGGTCGTATCGACCTATCAGTCGGTGTCCGGAGCGGGCAAGGACGGCATGGACGAGCTGTTCGAGCAATCGCGGAACATCTTCGTTGGCGATCCGGCGGAACCCAAGAAGTTCACCAAACAGATCGCCTTCAACGTCATCCCGCATATCGATGTCTTCCTCGACGACGGATATACGAAGGAAGAGTGGAAAATGGTCGTCGAGACCAAGAAGATCCTCGACCCGAAGATCAAGGTGACGGCGACCTGCGTACGCGTGCCGGTGTTCGTCGGGCATTCCGAGGCGATTAATATCGAGTTCGAGGAAGAGATCAGCGCGAAGCAGGCCCAGAAGATCCTGCGCGAGGCGCCGGGCGTGATGCTCGTCGACAAGCGCGAGGACGGCGGATATGTGACGCCGATCGAATGCGTCGGCGATTATGCGACCTTCGTTTCGCGCGTGCGCGAAGACCCGACAGTCGACAATGGCCTCGCCCTGTGGTGTGTTTCGGACAATCTTCGCAAGGGCGCCGCGCTCAACGCCGTGCAGATCGCCGAACTGCTCGGCCGGCGGCATCTGAAGAAGGGCTGAGAGAGGAGGGCGACGCAGGCATGAAAATGCAGGGCGGGTGCCAGTGCGGTGCGGTGCGCTTCGAGGCAGAGGTGACATCCGACGACGCCTATCTCTGTCATTGCCGCATGTGCCAGCGCGCATCCGGCAATGTCTCTATCGCCTTCGTCAACCTGCCCAAGTCGTCCGTCACATGGCTGAGCGAGCCCGACTGGTATGCCAGCTCACCGGTTGCGCGACGGCCGTTTTGCTCCCGATGCGGGACGCCGCTGGGATTCCAATATCATGAAGGCGACACGATGGACCTGCACGTTGCCACCTTCGACGATCCGTCGCGCTTCGTGCCGAAGCATCATTATGGCGTGGAGGCACGGCTTGAGCGCTGGCGCGACACGAAGGATCTGCCCGACTACAAGCTCACCGACAGTCAGAAGACCGTCGACCTCTGGATGAACGCCGTTGGCAAACTCCCCGACTGATATTCGCACCTACTCGCTTCCAGGTTTCGACGGGGCCGCTCTGGCGGTGCACGAAACGGGCATATCGGACGGGCGGCCGCTTGTGCTGCTTCACGGTCTCTTTTCCAACGCCGAGACCAACTGGATAAAATATGGCCATGCGGCCATGCTGGCGGAGGCGGGATTTCGCGTGATCATGCCTGATCTGCGAGCGCACGGACTTTCCGCCGCACCGCACGAGCCGGAGGCTTATCCGCCGCAAGTGCTGGTGCGCGATGTCATGGCGCTGCTTGATGCGCTGCATCTCGAAGATTTCGATCTCGGTGGCTTTTCGCTGGGCGCGCGGACGACGGCAGCGCTGCTGGTGGCCGGGGCAAGGCCGCGCCGCGCGATCCTATCCGGCATGGGACTTGAGGGGTTGAAAGGCTGGACGCGGCGCGGACAGTTCTTCATCGATGCGATCGACATGCGCGAGAATGTCACGCGCGAGGACCCGCATTTCATGGCGGTCATGTTCATGCGGACGATGAAGATCGACCCTGTGGCGGCAAGGCTGTTGCTCACCGCCGACAATATGCTCGATTTCGATGCACTGGCCGCGCTAGACCTGCCGGTGGGCGTTATCTGCGGCACCGAGGATCATGATAACGGTTCGGCGCCCGCGCTGGCCGAGGCGTTGCGGGACGGCAGGCTGTATGAGATTCCCGGCACGCACATGAGCTGCATCACGAAGCCGGAACTGGGACGGGCGATGGTTGACTTCCTGACAGCCTGAGCGTTCGGTTGAATGCCGGATGTTGACGCGGGCGGGGTGTCCGCGATATAGGCGCTTTCCGCAAGCAAGGCGGCCCGGCGGGGTCGCCTTTTTGCGTTTGGAGGATTTTCCGCTGCGCAATTCCGCGCGATGGCCGAAAAGGAGGAGTGCCATGTCGATCACGCCGCTCATGCCCGTCTATCCCCGGTGCGATGTGCGTCCCGTGCGAGGCGAGGGCTGTTACCTGATCGGCGAGCGTGGCGAACGCTATCTCGACTTTGCGGCGGGTATCGCTGTGAATGCGCTGGGTCATGGCCACCCACATCTGACGAAAGCGATTCAGGATCAGGCCGCGACCCTGATGCATGTGTCGAACCTTTATGGCTCGCCGCAGGGCGAGGTGCTGGCGCAGCGCATCGTCGACAATTGCTTTGCCGACACGGTTTTCTTCACCAATTCGGGAGCCGAGGCGATCGAATGCGCGATCAAGACCGCGCGGCGCTATCATTATGTCAGCGGCAATCCCAACAAGGTGAAGCTGATCACCTTCAACAACGCCTTCCACGGGCGGACGATGGGGGCCATTTCCGCAACCAATCAGGCCAAGATGCGCGACGGGTTCGAGCCGCTGATGCCCGGTTTTGATTACGCGCCGTTCAACGATCTCGATGCCGCGCTGGCGCTGGTCGATGACGACACGGCGGGCTTTCTGGTCGAAACGGTTCAGGGCGAAGGCGGGATGACCGCCGGCACGACCGAGTTCATCCAGGGGCTGCGCAAGGCATGCGACGATCGCGGCATGCTGCTGATCCTCGACGAAATCCAGTGTGGCTATGGCCGGACCGGAAAATTCTTCGCCTATGAACATTATGGCATCACGCCCGATATCATGACGGTGGCGAAGGGCATTGGTGGCGGCTTTCCGCTGGGTGCCTGCCTCGCGACCGAGGAAGCGGCGAAGGGAATGGTTCCCGGCACCCACGGTTCCACCTATGGTGGCAATCCGCTCGCCATGGCGGCGGGCAATGCGATCCTCGACGTGATGCTGGAGCCTGGATTCTTCGACCATGTCGCGGCGATGGGCGAACGGCTGCGCGCCGCGTTCGAGCAACTCATGCCCAATCATGACGAACTGTTCGAGGAAATTCGCGGCAAGGGTCTGATGCTCGGCATCAAGCTGAAGGAACCAGCGGTGAGCCGCGACTTCGTTGCCCATCTGCGTGACAATCACGGGCTGCTGACCGTCGCGGCGGGAGAGAATGTCTTCCGCGTGCTTCCTCCGCTGGTAATCGAGGAGAGTCACATCTCCGAATGTATAGAACGGCTGTCGGCCGGCGCGCGGAGCTATGCTCCGCCCGCCGCCGCGGCCTGACCGGGGAGACGCAGGCATGACGCGGCATCTCCTCAACCTCTCTGACGCGGGCGGCGACGCCATGGCGGCGATGATCGCCGATGCGATCGATCGGAAGGCTGCGCGGACGGGCATGCCCAAGGGCGGGGTGGACAAGGATGCGCCCCTTGCCGGGCATGTACTTGCCATGATCTTCGAGAAGAACTCGACGCGCACACGCGTGTCGTTCGACATGGCGATGCGACAACTCGGTGGCACCGGCCTGATCCTCGACGGCGCGACATCGCAACTCGGACGCGGCGAGACCATAGCCGATACGGCGCGCGTGCTTTCCCGCATGTGCGACGCGATCATGATCCGCACCGACGACCACGCCAAGATCGAGGAAATGGCGGCGCATGCGACCGTACCCGTCATCAACGGCCTCACTGACCTGTCGCATCCTTGCCAGATAATGGCGGATCTGCTGACGGTCATCGAGCATGGGCTGGCCCTGCCGGGCAGCCAGTGGGCCTGGCTGGGCGATGGAAACAACGTGCTGCATTCAATCGTCGAGGCGGCTGGTCTGCTGAAATTCGATGTGCGGATCGGCGTGCCGGAGGGCTATGATCCCGATACCCGATTTGCGGCGGAGGCGGAGAAGCGCGGCGCGCGCATCACCTTGACCCGCGATGCCGAAGAGGCCGTGCGCGGCGCGGATGTGGTCGTTACCGACACCTGGATTTCGATGGGGCAGGTGCACGCCGGGGAAAAGCTCGCGGCGATGATGCCTTATCAGGTGACGCCAGAGCTGATGACTCTTGCGAAGCCGACGGCCAAATTCCTTCACTGCCTGCCCGCTCATCGCGGCGAGGAAGTGTTGGAGGCAGTGATCGACGGCCCGCAATCGCTGATCTGGGACGAGGCTGAGAACCGCATCCATGCCCAGAAATCGGTACTGCTCTGGGCGCTGGGCCGATTGTGACCGAAACGGCGACGGACCGGGCGCTCGGCTTCACCATTGCGGCCCGCAATGTGCGCGGGCGCGTGGCGCGGCTGGGGCCGGCGCTGAACGAGATACTCTCGGCTCATGCCTATCCGCCAGTGATAGAGCGGCTGCTGGCAGAGGCGCTGGTGCTGGCGGCGCTGCTCGGCAGCATGCTCAAGAATGACGCTGGCCAGCTGACGCTGCAGGCCCAGACCGAAGCCGGTGCGGTGAGCCTGCTCGTCGCCGACTATATGGCCTCGCCTGGTGGCGGGGCACTGCGCGGATATGTGCAGTTCGACGCCGACAAGCTGGCGGAGCAGGGGGTGGAGCCCACATTGTTCGGCCTGTTCGGAAAGGGCTATCTCGCCATCACCTTCGATCAGGCGGCGACGGCCGGGTCCGAAGCGCACCGCTATCAGGGCATTGTTCCGCTGGAAGGAGAATCGCTCGGCAAGGCGGCGGAACATTATTTCTTCCAGTCGGAGCAGATACCGAGCTTCGTGCGCATCGATGTGCGCCACGAAGCAGAAGGCGGCTGTGTCGCGGGTGGTGTTCTGGCGCAGCATCTTCCGGAAGGAGAGGTCGGGCGCGAGCGGCTGCATGTGCGGCACGATCATCCGGAATGGGAACATGTGCTGATATTGGCGCAATCGCTCCGGGCCGAGGAACTGATCGACCCGGGGCTTGGTCTCGACGATATCGTCTGGCGCCTGTTCCACGAGGAAGAGGAGGTCCGCGTGCTGGACGCGACTCGGCTGACGCGCGGCTGTCGCTGCGACGAAATGCACATACGCAGCGTGATCGCCAACTTCCCTGCGGACGAGCGCGCCGGGATGGCCGATGAAGCAGGCAACATCAATGTCGATTGCGCCTTTTGCTCGCGGATCTTTCCGATATCGCTCGCCAGCCTGGCCAACTGACGGCCGTTAGCTCACTTTTGCGAAAATCTACCCTGATTTTGCCTTAATTTGCTGTTATCGCACGATGAACGGGGACGCGAGCGTGCCGCAAGATCCGCTCAGGCGGCGGCGGCCATCGGCAGGGCGATTGACTGGATGACCAATGCTTTGTTCCGCACGGCCGGGCTGGCCGGGCTTTTCCTTTTCACTACAGCCGCGATGACCGGTGGCGGCACAGCGTCATCGGGTACGAAGATTGGGGCGCTTCGTCAGGTCGAAAAGGGGCAGTGGGAACTGCGCTCCCGCGAGGCGCCCAGGTCAGAGCCCGTTCGGCGCATCTGCATCGACGATCCTTCGCAATTGCTGCAGGTGAGGCATGGCGATATGCCATGCAGCCGTTTCGTCATAGCGGACTCGGACAATCGCGCCGTGGTTTCCTATCGGTGCAAGGGTAGCGGAAATGGCCGTACCGATTTACGCGTGGAAACGCCACGGCTCGTCCAGATCGAGTCGCAAGGCGTGGCGGAAGGTGAGCCCTTCGCCTTGTCGATAGAGGCACGGCGGATCGGCGATTGCCGCTGACTCCCGCGCTTGCGCCGCCGTCTTTTAGCGGCTAGCGCGCGCCTCATGAGCGAAATGGGAGAAAGCAAGGCGGTTGTGCTGCTTTCCGGCGGGCTGGACAGCTTCGTCGCGGCGGGGCTGGCGCGCGAAGCGGGCATGCGACTGTTCGCCCTCACGATCGACTATAACCAGCGGCACAGGGTGGAACTCAATTCCGCGAAAGCGATCGCCCAGGCGCTCGGCGTCGAGAGGCATGTCGTGCTGCCGCTCGATCTCACGGCCTTTGGCGGCTCCGCCCTGACTGAAAGCGGGATCGCTGTGCCCAAGGACGGCATTGGCGCGAGCGGGGAGGGTGGCATTCCGGTTACCTATGTCCCTGCGCGCAACACGATATTCCTCTCGTTGACCCTTGGCTTTGCCGAGGTGGTGGGCGCGCGCGACATCTTCATCGGCGTCAACGCGCTCGATTATTCCGGCTATCCCGATTGCCGGGAGGAATTCATCGCGGCTTTTCAGGCGATGGCCGCGCTGGCGACGAAGCAGGGGGTCGAGGGCGCACCGGTCCGCATCAACACGCCGCTTCAGTTCATGACCAAGGCCGATATCGCCCGCGAGGCGAACCGGCTCGGTCTTGACGCGGGTTTGAGCTGGTCCTGCTATGATCCTACGGAGGACGGCAGGCACTGCGGGCAGTGTGACAGCTGTCGGCTGCGCGCCAAGGGCTTTGCCGAGGCGGGTCTACCGGACCCGACAGTCTACGCATGAGCTATGCGGTCAAGGAAATGTTCCTGACCCTTCAGGGAGAGGGTGCACGTGCCGGGCGCCGCGCCGTCTTCCTGCGCTTTGCCGGGTGCAATCTGTGGAGCGGACGCGAGGAAGATCGGGAGCAGGCCGTCTGCCGTTTCTGCGATACCGATTTCGTGGGGCTCGATGGCCCAGGGGGCGGGAGATTCGAGACTGGCCGCGCCGTGGCGGAGGCGGCAGAGGCACTTTGGGGTACTGCGCCGGATCACCGCTATATCGTGCTGACCGGCGGGGAACCGATGCTTCAGGTCGACGATGCGCTGGTCGCCGCGCTCCATCAGGCCGGGTTCGAGATCGCGATCGAGACCAACGGCACATTGCGCGTCCATCCCGGCATAGACTGGGTCTGTGTCAGTCCCAAGGCGGGCAGCGAGGCAGTGCAGCGCGCAGGCGACGAATTGAAACTGGTCTGGCCCCAGCCCGGAAAGGCGCTGCCGGGCCACGGGATCGATGATATCGAAGGCTGGGACTTCGATCATTTCCTGATTCAGCCGCTCGATGACGTGGACGGAACGGACCACCGGCAGGTCTGTGTGGCCCTAGTGATGGAGCGCCCCCAATGGCGGCTCAGCTTGCAGAACCACAAGCTGCTTGGTCTCAAATAACTATTTATTTCCAGCGCTTGTGGCGTATTTCTGCCATGCTTTCTCGCAATCGTCGCGAAGCGCGTCCTTCTTCCAGCACTTCTTTGTGAAAAGCGGCAGGGTTGCCTTGAACGCATAGGCGGGGTTGGTGAAATATTGTTCGCCGGTCGGTATCTGCGCCCTGCGGATTTCGCCGAGCCGGTTGCGCGCAACCTGTGCCAGACTGCCCCTCGGGGCGAATATCGCTTCGCGGCCGACGCTGCCCATCACGTTACAGAAATCCTTCTGCGCATGAACGGTGGAATAGGAAGAGTAGGCCTTGGTGTTGAACCGATCGAAGGCGCGGTTTCCGACGCTGCCCCGGCCGACCGTGCGCGCAAAATAGCCCTCCAGTATCTTCACGGTCTGGTCCAGTTCCGATTTATGCTGGGCGAGGGTCGCATTGTAGTTGCTGACCGTCAGCAGGTTTGGTTCGAAATCGCATTGCAGCGCAGCGACGTTCATGGCGGCACGCAGGTGCCACACCATTCCCGCCTGCACCTCGAGCGGGGTAGCGCCGGGCAGGCTGATTTCCAGCTCCGGCTCGACGCCGATTACGGGCGCCGTCGCGAGATTGGGCGGGGAATAATAGAATTGCGCGGCGGCGGGAACGGCTCCCAGCGCCATGGCCGACATGCCGGCAAGGCAGGCCAGCCGGGATATACAACGCGTCAGGATAATCATTGGTCGGCGACTACCTCTTCATTTTCCTCTGGCGCGGGCGGCTCCTTACCGCCGTCAGCCTTTGCTGCCGCCGGTGCGGACGCGTTAGCGGCGGCGTCATTCGCGGCGATGGCCGTGCCCTCGCTCTGAACGCCATCGAGATCGGTCATGGCATCGTTGATCGTTCCGTCCGCGTTCTCGATGTCCTTCATCTGTACCTCAGAGACGTTATCGTCTCCCGATTTTCCGCCGCAGCCCGGCAACAGCGCCAGTACCGATAGCGACAATGCCGTCGCGACGACAGCGCGACCAACGTCACCAACCTTCATTCTATTCTCCCCCAGGACCCGATTGTTACAGTAACGAGGCAGGAGCCGCTGCTCAAGAGGGGCAGGCTGGCTGCGCGGGGCAACGGCGCAGGCTTGCGACAAACGCCTCGAAATGCGCTTTCAGCGCTGCGTCGAAATCCGCCATCGATGCTTTCTTTCCGAGCGCTGCGAGGCTGGTAACCGGGTAATCCCCTATACCGCACGGCACGATACCGGAAAAATGCGAGAGGTCGGGATCGACGTTCACCGAAAAGCCATGCAACGTGACCCAGCGTCGCACGCGCACACCGATCGCGCCGATCTTCGCCTCCTGGCCGGACAGATCATCCGTCCATATGCCGATGCGTCCTTCCGCGCGGCGCGCCTCCACGCCGAAATCGCCCAGCGCCGCGATCACCCAGCCTTCAAGATTGTGGACGAAATTGCGGATGTCCTTGCCGCGCCCGCCGAGATCAAGGTTCAGATAGCCGACGCGCTGACCCGGCCCATGATAGGTATAGCGTCCGCCCCGCCCGGCGATATGGACGGGAAAGCGCGGATCGAGCAACTCCGCGCTGTCCGCGCTGGTTCCTGCCGTGTAGAGCGGCGGATGTTCGATCAGCCAGACGCGTTCCTTCGCGTCGCCTGAGGCAATGGCGGCCGCGCGCGCCTCCATGTCGGCGAGTGCGCGGTCATAATCGAGCAGCCCCGGTTCAACGCGCCATTCGATATCGGTAAATGCGGACGAAATCATGGCTTTTCTTGACTTGGAACGTGGTCCG
>JBFXHW010000016.1:0-19688 GCA_050176605.1 Sphingobium sp.
CCGGGCCTGCCACCTTCTCGACCGTCTACACTGCTGCGGACAAGGGCGGTACAACGGTCAGCTGCGACACGGCATGGCAGCATATATCGACCCGATTGTCCGATCCGGCGCTGTTCGATGGCTATGCCCAGCAGGTCTGCACACGCACCGGGTTCGACATCACCCAGCCCGCGCAGCTCAATCGGTGCCGCAGCCAACTTGCGGAGATGGGCACCATGATGATGGGGGCGCCGCTCTCGCTTCAGGCGTTTCTCAGTGACGTGATGCTCGGCACCAGCGTCGGCGACGTGTTATTCGAGGACAGCCCGGCCTCGGCCGCGCGCGTTATGGCCAACCGTGCCGTCCTCTCCAATGGGCTTGCCACCATGTCGGTCGCCAATGAATGGATGCCGACCATCCGGGCGGTGGTATTCGGCATCATGTTGTTCATGGTGCCGGTCGCGCTGCTGTTCATCCTGACCCCTATCAACCTGCGTGTACTGAGCTTCGCATTGGGCCTGTTCGTGTTCGTCGCGCTCTGGGGCGTGATCGACGCCGGTATCTACCAGCTCACCCTGGGCCGTGCTATGTCGGCGCTTGCCGAAATGCGTGGCAATGCTGTGGGGGTCAATGCCTGGCTGCTGGCGCCGTCTTCGGCCATGAAGGCGCTGGCGGTGTTCGGCAGTATCCGCACGGCGGCAGCAGGACTCGCTGGCGCCTTCGTGTTCACCGTGTTCCGCTTTTCGGGCAATGTCTTTACCGCCTTCACCAGCGGTTCGCTGGGGCTTCAGGGGCAGGCGAGCGGGGCCGCAGCGCCTCTCGCCACCAGCGAAGGCTATGCGTCGGCGCTTGAGGCACAGGCATCGGCATCGGGCACGATGGCGCGGCGCGGGGCGTCGACGAATTTCGGTGACTTTGGAGAGCGTTCCACCTTCGGAGCCAACCGCAGTTTCGGAGCCGCCGGAGCCTTTCTCGCTGAACGCGGTCCTACTGTGTCAGGAACTCCTGCGCTTGGCATGGGCGGCATCGATGCCGCGCGGGAGCTGGGTGGCCTCGCCCCTGCCCTGGTCCATGGCGACCTCAGCAATCCGGCCACGCAGCGCGCCGTTCGCGCCAATGCCGCCACCGCCGCCATCCACCAGTTCGCGGAAAAAGATGCGCTACGGTCGCTCGGTCACCGCTATTTCGGTCAGGGACAGGCGGGTGAACGCAGTTTCGCCGCCTTCACCCAGAATTTGGTGCAATGGCGCGCATTCGGCGACAACCAGGCCTATGACATGATGCTGCAAGGCGCGACCCGGCACTTCCAGCGCAATGGCTATAGCCCGGACGACGCTGAGCTCAAGGCCGCGAGCGTGATCGGTGAAGCCTCGGCTGACCCGACGTTCGCCAAGCTCATCGCCAATAGCTACGAACAGGACGCAATGCTGCGCAACGACCTGACGACCGCACAGATACAGGTCGGGGCAATGGAGGGACGACGAGACTTTGCGGGCGGCGAGGTTGCGCAGGTGGAACGCGCGAATGTCGCGACCGAGCAGGCGCATCGAACCGGAGGCAATCGCGGACAGCGCGCCGCGGCCGGTATGCTCGGACTGTCTGTCGAGGAGACCAGCCGCCGCATTGCCTTCATCAATGCCCTGTCGGGCGAGGCGCGCTCGTCAGCCATCACCCAGCTCTCCCATGCAACGGGGCGCAATGAAGCGCAGGTGATGCGTGCGCTGGAGCGCTATAATGCCGCCGTCCAGGTTGGCACGGTCGATGGTGCATCGGCCGAAGCTACCCGCGAAGGGACGAGCGTTTACGGTCGCACACGTGAGGCCGCAGGATACGACTTTGCCGAGCGATCGGGCAAGCTCGACGCGCAGCGGGAGGTCGGTCACGATGGTACGCGGTCAGCGGCACGAATCGGTGAACAGCGTCGCCAGTCTGAGAATTTCGGCTATGCACAGGGTGCAGCGGCCGCGGGCGTTTCGACGCGGGAGGCCGCGCATCTCGACAGTTTCATCCAGGCATTGTCACGCACGGCCGGTAATCAGGTCGACATGGCTGAAGGCGGAGCCGGCGGAGTCGCCGACCGTGCTCGCAATGAGCGGCTTACCCGAGTGGTACGCAATGAACGCCTGACGCGCGCGCAAGGATTGCTCAGGAGCCATGGCGTCAACCTGACCAAGCGACAGATCGCCATGGACCAGGACGGGGATTTCAATCTCAATCTGACGCCGGAGAGCGCGGCGCAGATGTGGAAAGCCGGACTCCTCAACGAAAGCCAGCTGGGCGCGATCGCCAATGGCGGCACCGCGCGGTTCAGTTTCGCGCACGATGATTTGCTGGTTTCCAGCAGCACCGGCTTTCACCGCTCGGCGCGCAGCGATACGAGCACGCGGTTCGAAGCCGGTAAGCAGGCCGGCCCCGACACGATCGAGCATTTCCTAGGGAACGGCAAGGAAGGCCAGGCGGCGATGGCCAACTGGCTCAAGGGTGGGTTCGAAATGGACCGAAAAGGCAACTGGCGTTTGAAGCCGCAGGTGGCTGACACTCTGCAGCGTGACGTTCAGGCAATCATGATCCAGACGGGATGGTCACGTAGCATAGTCCGTCGGGCGGAAGACAGCACGTCGATGGGTACCGACATTAACGCATCAGTGTCAGCCAATGCTCGGCGGGGCTCCGGTCAGCCTAGCCGCAAAGGAAATGCTGGTGCCGTGAGCGGCGGCGTTGGAGGTTCGCTCGGATTTACCAGTACTGACCGCGGTACTACATCGGAAAACGCTGGAGCGACGCTGGACATTGTGAACTACGACGTGCGTTCAGCGATCGCAAACGCTGAGAAGTCGGCTGCAAGATCAAGCAATCCAGAGCAAGAATTTAGTCGCAGCTTGTCCGACCAAATTCTTGGTCAACGCGGACTGAGGAACCAATATCTTGAAGACGCGGATTCAGGTAGAGGGACTGCGGACATTACAGGCCCGCTCACCTCAATCGAGCAGTCTTCTGTTTTAAGTAGGGGTCGCTTCTCGGACGATTTGGCACATGGCCCATTCGACGGCGATTCTAGTTTCAAAGAACGCCGAGATAAATGACTTCACTTGAGGTCATCGATATATCGCCAATGCATGGGCGAACGCGGATCCAATGGGTCAGCCATTGGATCACGGAAACCGCCGACCGACCGCTTGGGGAAGAGCTGCTCTTGCGATGGCGGCCCCCACTCGAAACCTCGATAATCCATCCAGGCTTTTGCAAATCCTACGCCAAGGACCATCAATGCGGTGAAGGGATAGAAGAGTAGGTTGAGATAGCCAGCAAGGGCCGTCGCAGAATATTGCGCCACGGCTTCGCTCCAAAGGGATGCCAATTTGCCGCCCCAATAGAATAGCATCGAGACCCACCAGAGTTTCGCATGCCAGGGGCGCCACAACCAGGCCGAAGCCAAGGGGCGATCGGGTCGGCTTTCGATCAATGAATCGAGCATACCAGGATTTACGTTGTCCGTGTCCAAAGTCGGCTCCTCTTGGAAGCAAATCATATCATGCGCATGACCAAAGCGGAAATCGTGAAACTCCCATTTTGAGAGGATATTTGAGTTGGCTACTCTCTCCGCTCGCCTGCTCACGCCCCCTCCCTCTTTTTTACGTGGTGTTCAGGGCGAAATTCGATGGGTGAAATCCTTGTGGTCAGCATGGGCCGTTGGACATTTCGTTGAGCATGCCACATGCCAGCCCGGTCAACCGGCCCTCAGCGTCGGAGCAAGTCGGAGAAGGCGATCTGACCATCAAAAAGCGCCCGAACTATGAGATAAGCCCGCTGGGCATTGCCATAAGCTTTTCGGACATTCTCGACATGTTCATGTGCTGTCGCGCGTGAAATGTGCATGATCTGACTGATTTCATCATCCGTTTTCCCGCGCCCCACGAGTATCAGAGCCTCATGCTGGCGAGGTGTGAGCGACGGGGGATCTTCGCCAGCGCGTCCCGATTTTCGTCTGGCAACGCGACGGGCCGCCTCAAAAGCGAACCTTCCACAGATCTCCGCAACGGGCAGAGCATTTTGTGAAAGTGAGTCGAGCGACGGCGCTCCAAATGAACAGGTTCCGTAATACTCGCCGGGCAAGTGAACAGGGACGGTGAAGCCTTGGCCCAGGCCGAACGCAACTGCCTCAGCCAGGATCTGCTTCTGGCGCGGGGTGAGGATGATGAGTTTGTCTATATCCTGCCAGAGAAAGCCGATGGCCGTTTTTGTGCTTGCTATGTGGATCGGATCAGCCGCAAAATATTGGCGCTCGACTACATGATGGACCCAATCAACGTCATATGTTGATAGCCTGATGGCATCATCTGGCGGATGAGCAAGATCGACATGATGTCCCATGGCGAACTGCTGAAAGCCAAGATCTCTGGTTGCCCGGTCGAGCGCTTCATGGAGTGCGCTTTCATTAGCGGCTCCCTGAAAACCTCGCAAAACTGAGTCGAGATTGGATTGTCGAAACATTACGTCCTCAGACCGAGGATAACAGATTCGAAGGAGTTAAGCTGACAAAAAATTATTCATTTTTGCTTGTAAGTTTCTTCATTTTGGAGCGATATCCGCTTCGACATAGGATATAGGCACTTCCAACTCTTCGGAAATACCCCGTTTGATTGCGATATCTGCCAGGAATGCTTCCCAAGTTGCAAAGCCAGCGGCTCGAAGCTCAAATTCTTGGTTCTTGTTATAGATGCCCTCAATCCCTTTCCGCCGGTGATTGATCATCAATTCGGCGATGTCCTGATCGATCCCCACCCTTCGCGCATTTGAGCGAAAGGTGCGCCTCAAATCATGAAAATGCCAGCTCGCCAACCTGACCTTAGCCAACTCTTCCATCCGAGAATGGATGCGATCACGCACTTTGAACCAACCGCTCAATTGAGGACCCTCGATGCGAGATGACGGAAAAAGCCACTCTTCATTGGTGCGGACCAGATGTCTTCCCCACGGTCCCAAGCTGACTATATTGGCATCACCATTTTTTGACCTTTCAGGGGGCAGCCTCCATACGCCATCCTCGAATTCGCTCGCAGGTGCGGCTATCAATTCGTTTCGGCGAGCCGCCGTCAAAAGGAGCAATATGAAGCCTCTGCGATACTGACGCGGCTCATCTGCTAGCGCCTGGAACAGCCAACCGATTTCCTTGTCATCCAGAAACCGGCTGTTGGCCTTCGGCCCCGTCGAGAACCAATGAGAATTAAGAGTTGGTGCCGGATGCTGTTTCAACTCGAGTCCAGCCATCTGGCCTTCGCGGCCGGAGCACCAACGAAGGAAGCAACTGAGTTCACCAGCCATTTTGTTGGCCCGGTCCTTCGAGGATTTTGCCTTGTCGTAAACTGCGTCCCAGCAATCGTCTTCTGTCAGTTGAGTGAGAATCTTTCGACCCAATCGCGGTTCGATGTCGCGTGAGAATATATTGACCTTGTCTTGCAGAGTCCGGGGCTTAAGTTGCTTGCGCTCTCCTCGCCGCAAAACCTCCATATAACGCTTGTGCGCATCAGCGAGAGTTGCCGCTCTGGATTTCTCTCGGCGAATCTCGATGCGGGGATCGTCCCCCCGTTCGATGGCGACGTTGAGCTCTTCAGCCCACTTTCGCGCCTGTGAGATCGAATAAGCCGGAAATCTCCCTAATGTCAGTGAGATAGTTAAACCTGACCGCGCTACCCTGCGCCTGAAGTGCCACTTTTTATGACCGGCGCCAGAAACGATGACACAAAGTCCGGCAACTGACGGATCAAAATGCTTGCCTTCGGCAAGCTCATCCAGGACGGAAGGCGTGAAATTCCGGGCTTTTCCCATAACAACCTCGAACTCATCGAGGTGAGAAAACAATAACACAAATGATGACACAAGAGGGGTCTAAACAGGACTAAAATTGTCTAAATCTGACCAACCGCCAATCTTGCCGATCAACACATTTGCTGAGTTTCCAACACCTCAAAAACGGCATAAAACCGCCAAAAATGTGTTGTTTGAAAGGATTTTCGGATGGTAGCGGAGGAGGGACTTGAACCCCCGACACGCGGATTATGATTCCGCTGCTCTAACCAGCTGAGCTACTCCGCCCCATTTGCCGAAAAGCACCCAATCGAGCGCCTTTGACCAGGCCATGCCAGGCAGCAGGGCCGCCCGGGATGGCGCGCTATACGAAGGGTTTCAGGGCCGGTCAACCGGGCAAATATGGGATCACCGAGCGTCTATGGACTTGTGCACCGGTTCAAAGATCGTCAAGGAAAGCCGAATGACCCAAGTAAAAGGGATGGATCGGGGGAGTTTTCGATGACCGTTTATGATGTTCTGATTGTCGGTGCAGGCCATGGAGGGGCTCAGGCGGCGGTGATGCTGCGGCAATCCGGCTTCGAGGGCAGCATCGCGATGATCGGCGACGAGAAGGAGCCACCCTATGAACGCCCTCCGCTTTCCAAGGAATATATGGCCGGCGAGAAGGAGTTCGAGCGCATCCTCATCCGCCCGGCGCAGTTCTGGGAAGACCGCAAGATCGATCTGCTGCTCGGCAAGCGGGTGACCGGTATTGATCCAGCCGACAAGATGGTGCGGGTCGGCGAGAAGGAGCAGATCTGCTACGGCAATCTCATCTGGGCAGCGGGAGGCACGCCGCGCATGCTGACCTGCCCCGGCGCGGAGGCGAAGGGCATCCATTCGATCCGACGGCGCGAAGATGTCGATGCGATCATGGCGAAGCTGCCCGAGATCGATCATGCCGTAGTGATAGGTGGCGGATATATCGGGCTGGAGGCGGCGGCCGTGCTCACCAAGCTCGGCAAGAAGGTCACGCTGCTGGAGGCCCTGCCCCGCGTGCTGGCGCGTGTCGCGGGCGAAGAGCTTTCGCGCTTCTACGAGGCGGAGCATCGCGCCCACGGCGTGGACCTGCGCACCGGCGCGATGGTCGAGAGCATCGAGGCGGAAAACGGCGTTGCAAAGGCGGTCATCCTCGCCGACAAGACGCGTATCGCGGCCGACATCGTCATCGTCGGCATCGGGATCGTGCCGGAGACCGCACCACTGATCGCCGCGGGTGCGAGCGGCGGCAACGGCGTCGATGTCGACAGCTATTGCCGCACCAGCCTGCCTAACGTCTATGCTATCGGCGATTGCGCGGCCCATGCCAACAAGCATGCACGCGGCGCGACGATCCGGCTTGAATCGGTCCAGAACGCCAATGATCAGGCGAAGGTCGCGGTCCAGCACATCCTGGGCGAGGCGAAGGATTATGACGCGGTTCCCTGGTTCTGGTCGAACCAGTATGACCTGCGGCTGCAGACGGTCGGCCTGTCGACCGGCCATGATCACGAGATCGTGCGCGGCGACCCGGGGACCCGCAGCTTCTCGGTCCTCTACTTGCTCGACGGCAAGCTGATCGCGGTCGATGCGGTCAACGCCGTGAAGGATTATGTGCAGGCCAAGGCGCACATCCTTTCCGGCGCGAAGCTGGATCAGGCGCAGCTCGCCGATGCCACCAGGCCGCTGAAAGAGGTTGAGCTGGCATAGCGGCGATGACGGGAGCACGGACGATGAAGAGGAGCAGAATCATCGTCCCGATCCTGTTTCTGGTCTGGACCGTGATGGGACTTCTCGCCTTTGCTACGCAGTGGACGATGGATCTCGATCAACTGGCCAAGCACGACCCCTATCAGGCGAAGATATTCGCTGACATGCCGATGTGGACATGGGTCGCCTATGCGGTTGCGGTGCTTTCCGCCTTTTCAGGCGCGGTCGCATTGCTGATGAAGCGAGCCTCAGCCGTTCCTCTGTTCACAGTCTCGCTGCTGGGTGTCCTCATCCAGTTCAGCTATACCTTCCTGATGACGGACCTGCTTGCCATGCGCGGTCCGACCACCGCCATTTTCCCCGCCTTCATCATTTCCATGGCGGTAATCATGCTGCTTTACGCGCGGTCACAGACAGGCGCGGGTAGATTGCGCTGACCGGAGCGATCACATCTCCCCGCGCTCGCGTCGGACTGCGAACCACTTCTTCACATTCGCCTCATGCTGCGAAAGCGTGTCGGCGAACACATGGCCGCCCTTGCCGTCTGCAACAAAATAGAGCGCCTTGGTCTCGGCCGGGTTCAGCACCGCCTCGATCGACGACTTACCGGGGTTGGCGATCGGCCCCACGGGTAGGCCCGTCATCGCATAGGTATTATAGCCGTTGACCGCCGCGATCTCCGATTTCCGGATGCGCCGGCCGAGCGGCCTGCCTTTTGTGATCGGATAGATGATCGTCGGGTCCGCCTGCAGCATCATGCCGATGCGTAGCCGGTTGGTATAGACGCCCGCGACCATCGGCCGCTCTTCGGGCAGCGCCGTTTCTTTCTCAACGATGCTGGCGAGCGTCACCGCTTCCGCCTTGGTCTTTACGGCTATGTTCGTTGACCGCTTCGCCCAGGCAGCATCCAGCGCGATGCTCATCGCTTTCTGCATCCGCGCCAGCACCGCCGCGCGGCTCTCGCCCTTGTCATAAGCATAGGTATCGGGCAGCACGCTTCCTTCGGGCGGCACATCGACCTCGCCGGTTAGCTGGTCAGCCGCCATCAATCGGTCGTGAACCAGTACCGAGGGCATGCCCTCCGGTATGGTGATGAAACGGTTGATGCCAACGCCGCCGGTCAGGATCGCGACGATCTCACGGTTGCTGGCGCCCTTGGGAATGAGATATTCGCCCGCCTTGACCATCGGCGAGCCGGCGAACAGGCGCGCGCGCAGATACAAGCCGTCCGCCGATCGCGTGAGCCCCTGCTCCTCCAACAGGGCCGCCGCGCTTTTCAGCGTCGCGCCCTCCGGCACGACGAACGTCGCGTCCTGAGTCGAGGGCCCTGGCCCGTTCCAGCCATGGATGAGGGAATAGCCCGCAATCGCAAGCCCCAGCAGGACAACCGTCAGAACGAGGCAGCCCAGCCGGCGCACGGGGTATCAGACGGCTTTCATCACCAGGCTGGCGTTGGTACCGCCAAAGCCGAAGCTGTTGTTAAGCACAGCGCGCACCTGCCGCTTGCGCGGAACATGCGGCACGAGGTCAACGCCATCGGTGCCTTCGTCCGGATTGTCGAGGTTGAGCGTTGGCGGAACGATCTGATCGCGCAGAGCAAGAATGCAGAAGATCGACTCGACCGCGCCGGCCCCGCCGAGCAGGTGTCCTATCGCCGACTTGGTGCTGCTCATCGAGACATTGCCGATGGCGTCCCCGAACAGCCTCCGGACCGCACCCAGCTCGATCGTGTCGGCCATGGTGGAGGTCCCGTGCGCATTGATATAGTCGATGTCGGCGGGGGTCATGCCCGCCTTCCTGAGCGCGGCGGACATGGACCGGAACGCCCCGTCCATCTCCGGATCGGGCGCGGTCACATGATAGGCATCGCCCGAAAGGCCATAGCCCACGACCTCTGCGTAGATTTTCGCGCCGCGCGCCTTGGCATGCTCATATTCCTCCAGCACGACGACGCCCGCGCCTTCACCCATCACGAATCCATCCCGATCCTTGTCATAGGGTCGGCTGGCCTGCTCCGGACGGTCGTTAAAGCTGCTGTTGAGAGCACGTGCCTGCGCGAACCCGGCGATGCCGATCGGACAGATCGTGCTTTCCGCACCGCCCGCCAGCATGATGTCCGCATCGTCATCGCGAATCATGCGCGCGGCATCGCCAATGGAATGCGCCCCGGTCGAACAGGCAGTGACGACGGCGTGGTTCGGGCCTTTCAGCCCATATCTGATCGAGACCTGACCCGAAATAAGGTTGATGAGGCGCCCGTGGACGAAGTGCGGGGAAACCCTGCCCGGCCCTTTTTCCGCCAGGACCAGCGACTCGCTCTCGATTCCCGGAAGCCCGCCTATCCCCGAACCGATAGAACAGCCGGTGCGCAATTTGGTCGCCTCGTCCATTTCCAGCAGGCCGGCATCTTCCAGCGCTTGTCCAGCGGCATCGATGCCATAAATGATGAACGGATCGACCTGCCGTTGTATCTTGCTGTCGACGCGCTTGTTCGGATCGAAACCATATTCATGGTCGGCAGGCTTCACCTCGCAGGCAATCCGGCATTTCTGGTCGGACGCGTCGAACCGGGTGATCGGCCCGGCACCGCTTCTGGACGCAAGAATGTTCTTCCAGGTGGTCTCGACGTCGCCGCCCAGCGGCGAAACAATGCCCAGGCCCGTTACGACCACACGACGCATATGCCTACTCCTAACCCGTCCTGGCGCCTGCTTCGGCCCTGCAGGCGCCGCTTCATTCCTGATAAACCGAAATGGCGGCCTTCCTCCACGGATTTGTTCCGCGCCGGAAAGCCGCCATCAATATCGTCCTTCCGCGACATTCCGCCGCGGCCAGAGGTGCCCGCCAGCCTTACTGCTTGCTGTCGATATAGTCGATCGCATCCTTGACGGTGCCGATCTTTTCGGCGGCATCGTCCGGAATTTCCACGCCGAACTCTTCTTCGAACGCCATCACCAGCTCGACGATGTCGAGGCTGTCCGCACCCAGATCGTCGATGAAGCTTGCGTCCTCGGTCACCTTGTCCGCCTCGACGCCCAGATGCTCGATGACGATTTTCTTTACGCGATCCGCAGTCTCACTCATGAGAGGTCCTTCTTCATGGTTGCCGATGAACGGCCGTTAATCTTGTTGCTGGCAATGCCCTAGTGCCAAGGGAACGAAGAGGCAAGAGGCAAGCGACGGCATAGGACCATCACCCTTGATCATTGCCCTAGATCATGGCCATACCGCCATTGACGTGCAGCGTCTGCCCGGTGACATAGCCCGCGTCCTTCGACGCGAGATAGACGACCGCGGCCGCTATATCCTCGCCCTCGCCCAACGCACCCGCCGGGATCTTGCCCAGTATCGCCTCTTTCTGCGCGTCGGTCAGCGCATCCGTCATCGCCGAGCGGATGAAACCGGGGGCAACGCAGTTCACTGTGATGCCCCGGCTCGCCAGTTCCTGGCCAAGCGCCTTCGACATGCCGATAAGGCCCGCCTTCGATGCGGCATAATTGGCCTGTCCCGGATTGCCGGTCACGCCGACCACGGAGGTCACCGATATGATGCGGCCGAAGCGCGCTTTCATCATTGGCCGGGCCGCCGCCCGGGAGAGACGGAAGGCCGCTTCCAGATTGATGCGGATCACCTCGTCCCATTCGTCGTCCTTCATCCGCATGATGAGGTTGTCGCGGGTGACACCGGCATTGTTGACAAGGATATCGAGCTTTCCGCCCAGCGCCTCGACCGCCGCCGGAACCAGCGCATCGACGGCAGCCGGGTCGGACAGGTTGCAGGGAAGCTGGACGTGATCGCCCCCGAGCGAGGCAGCGAAAGCGCCCAGCTTCTGAACATTGCTGCCGGAAAGCGCGAGGCGCGCGCCCTGCGCCGCAAGGCCTTTTGCCACCGCGGAGCCGATGCCGCCGCTCGCGCCGGTCACCAGCGCCGTCATTCCCGTCAAATCGAACATGGTTGTCAGTCTCCCCTAGGCTTTCGCGCCACGATCTGCGTTACCGCGCTTTCACCGCTGTGATATTTGCCTTCGTTGACCACACGCTCCGTTTCACGCGCGACGACGAAATCCAGTCCCTCTAGTTCCTTCCGCACTGCCGCCTCTGGCATCATCATCTCTGCGTCTCCGGGGCCACCGGTGCCAGACATGTCGAGATGTTCAGGCCGATAGGCCTCCAGCAGGAACGTGCCGCCCGGTTTCAACGCCCGAACGACCCGGGCGTGCAGATCACCTCGCGGGACTGGTGGCATATGCGCGAAAATGGATATGATGCTGTCCCAGCACTCGTCGCCTAGATCGAAATCGGAAAGGTCCGCGACAATTGTCTCGATAGAAACGCCTCGTTCGGCGGCGAAATCGCGTGCCCGCGCCATACCCGCCATCGACTGGTCGACGGCGGTGACGGTAAATCCCTGCCCCGCCAGCCAGACCGCGTTGCGCCCCTGCCCCTCCGCCAGGCAAAGACATTTCCCCGGTGTCAGCAGCCCTGCATTTTCCGCCAGGAAATCATTCGGGCCTTCGCCATAGGCCAGGCCTTCCTCGCTGTAGCGCGCGTTCCAGCTTTCCAGCGTCGGCTTCATCGCTATTCCCCCCGGAACATCGGCTTGCGCCGCTCGACGAAGGCGTCGATGGCCTCCTGATTGTCGGCGGTCGCATGCGCGATCGCCTGCATCGCCGCCGAAATCTGGAGGATGTTGGCCAGCGTCGTGTCCTGGCCCTCGCGCAGCAGCCTTTTGGTCATGCGCGTGGCATGTGGCGGATTGACCGCGACCTTCGCCGCTATTTCCCGTGCCTTGTCCATCAGTGCATCGTCATCGACGACATGGCTGACCAGCCCGATCCGCAGCGCCTCCTCGGCGTCGATGGTCTCGCCGGTCAGTGCCAACTCGCTGGCCCGCGAAAATCCCACGATGCGCGGCAGCAGCCACGCCCCACCGTCGCCAGGCGTGATGCCGAGCGTGACGAAACTGGACGCGAATTTCGCCGATCGCGCCGCAATGCGGATATCGCACATGCAGGCAAGATCACACCCCGCACCGATGGCGGCCCCGTTGACGGCGGCGATCACCGGCACCTCCAGCCCCTGAAACAGCGTTGGCAGCCGCTGTATGCCATAGCGATAGTTGCGTCGCGTCTGCGCGGGCAGCGCGGCGCGCAGGCCTCCAGTGTCAGGCACCTGCATCGCCTTCAGGTCGCCGCCCGCCGAAAAGGCAGTGCCCGAGCCGGTCAGGATGACACAGCGCACATCGATATCGCGGTCGGCCTCTTCCATCGCACCGCACAGCGCGTCGACCATCGCAGTGTCGGAGATCGGGTTGCGCTTTTCCGGCATGTTGAGGGTGACGGTCATCACCGCCCCTTCGCGCCGCGTCAGGATGATATCCGACACCGTCAGATCGCCGCGAGCAATGCTTCGATGTCATCCATCGAGACGACGCTGGTGACGGTGGCGTCGGGCGCTATCCGCTTCACCATTGGGCCGAGCACCTTGCCGCCCAGCTCCACAAAATCGGTGACGCCCGCGTCCCACATTGCTGTGACGCTCTCGCGCCAGCGCACGCGGCCTGTCACCTGCTCGACCAGGCGTACCCTGATATCGTCGGGCGCGGCGATCGGCGCGGCCAGTACATTGGCGTAAACAGGAAGCAACGGCGCGGTGATCGCGGCCTTACCCAGCGCCTCTTCCATCGCATCGGCGGCCGGCTGCATCAGCGGGCAGTGGAACGGTGCCGATACCGGAAGCAGCACGCCGCGCTTTATGCCATGGTCCTTCACCATCGCGACGGCGCGTTCGACCGCACCGCGATGCCCCGAAATCACCACCTGGCTCGGATCATTATCGTTGGCGACCGTGCAGATCTCGCCCTCTGCGGCGGCATCGGCGAGCGCCTGTGCCTTTTCGATGTCCGCGCCGAGTAGTGCCGCCATCGCGCCCTCGCCGACCGGCACCGCCGCCTGCATCGCCTGCCCGCGAAGCTTCAGCAGCTGCGCCGATGTGGTGACATCGAAGGCCTCGGCGGCACACAGCGCGGTATATTCGCCAAGACTGTGCCCAGCGACATACTCGCCCTTGTCGGCAAGGCGAAGGCCGCCCTCCCTCTCCAGTACACGTAACGTGGCGATGGCATTCGCCATGATGGCAGGCTGGGCATTCTCCGTCAGCGTAAGATCGCTTTCCGGTCCGTCGCACATGATGCGGAACAGGTGTTGCGACAGCGCCTCGTCGACCTCCTGAAACAGCTCCTTCGCGTGGCCACTGGCCTCGGCAAGGGCCTTGCCCATGCCAACCTGCTGGCTACCCTGTCCCGGAAATATAAAAGCGCGCATCCGCATCCCCTGTCATGATGACATTTCGGTTTCCGCCCCGCTCCATAACGATTTGCGCGTGCCATGGAAGCCCGCTCGGACGGAAAAGCCGATGAAGCTTGCAATTGCAGGGCTTTTGCGTCATAGGCGCGCCTTCGTCCGGCCCGGAGCCGGGCGGAACGAGTATATGGACGACAGCCGGAGGGGTTCCGCTATGGTAGCGGCGCCAGCAATCGGCCAAACAGAAAAGGCAAGCAACCATGCCGCTTTACGAGCATGTATTTCTTGCGCGTCAGGATCTGGCTCAGGCCCAGGTAGACGCGCTGGCGGAAGCCGCCACATCCATTGTCGAATCGAACGAAGGCAAGGTGACCAAGGTTGAGAACTGGGGCCTGCGCTCGCTCGCATACAAGATCGCCAAGAACCGCAAGGCGCACTATGTGATGCTCAATCTCGACGCGCCGGCCGGCGTTGTCGCGGAGCTGGAGCGTCAGACCCAGATCAACGAAGACGTCATCCGCTACATGACCGTGAAGGTCGACGCTCTCGAAAGCGGCCCTTCCGTCATGATGCGCAAGAATGATCGCGACCGCCGCGGCGGCCGTGACGGCGATCGTGGTGATCGTGGTGATCGTGGCCCCCGCCGCGATCGTGACGGCGAATAAGGAGTAAAGAGACATGGCACGCCCATTTTTCCGCCGCCGCAAGAGCTGCCCCTTCGCCGCCAAGGATGCGCCGAAGATCGATTACAAGGACGTCCGACTGCTGCAGGGCTTCGTTTCGGAGCGCGGCAAGATCGTCCCCAGCCGCATCACCGCGGTTTCCGCCAAAAAGCAGCGTGAGCTGGCCCAGGCCATCAAGCGCGCGCGTCATCTGGGCCTGCTGCCCTACATCGTGAAGTGAGGAGCTGAACAATGGAAATCATTCTGCTCGAACGGATCGAGAAGCTCGGCGCGATCGGCGACATCGTCACGGTCAAGGACGGTTACGCCCGCAACTTCCTGCTCCCCAACAAGAAGGCGCTTCGCTCCAATGCCGCCAACAAGGCGGTTTTTGACACCAATCGCGCCAAGATCGAGGCCGACAACGCCGCGCGGCGCGGCGATGCCGAAAAGGAAGCGAAGTCGGTCGATGGCCAGCAGATCGTGCTGATCCGCCAGTCGTCGAACAGCGGTCAGCTTTACGGCTCGGTCGCGGTGCGCGACATCGTCGAGGCGCTGCACGCCGATGGTCATGGCATTGTTACCAAGGCGATGATCGTGCTCGAACGGCCGATCAAGACGCTTGGCCTGTTCGACGTCCGGGTGAGCCTGCACCCCGAGGTCGCCGTCACCATCCAGGTGAACGTCGCCCGCTCGCCGGAGGAAGCCGACCTTCAGAAGGAAGGTATCGACGTAATGGCGCAGATGTTCGAGAAGGACGAGGCGGGCTTTACCGAAGATTATGATCCCAATGCCGAGCCCGGCGAGATCATGGGCGAAACGGCCGAACCGGAGGCTGAAGCAGCACCCGCAGAGGAAAGCGACGAGGACGAGGAAGCCGCCTCCTGACGGCATTTCCGAACACTCCTTGTATATCGACACAGTAGCCCGCCGGATTACCTCCGGCGGGTTTCTGCTTTTCAGAGATAGAGGAAATCGCGAGCGTAGCTGCGCATATGCGCGCCGCCGTCGACTGCGATGACCTGACCCGTCACGCTTTCCGCACGCGCCAGATAGCAGACAGCCTCTGCAACGTCGCCGGGATCGGGCAAATGCCCCAGCGGCATTATCGCGCCCAATCGCACCGACTGCTCCTGCTGGTCTCCATCCACCGCGATCGTCAGGCCGGGCGCCACAGCATTCACGCGTATTCCCCTGGGCGCGAGTTCCCTGGCGCTGATCTGCGTCAGCGCCGCCAGCGCCTGTTTCGACAATGTATACGAAAGCTGGTCGCCATGCGGATTGGCCAACCGCTGGTCGAGTATATTGACAATACTGCGGTTCGCCCCCCCGCCCGCCATATCGGCAAAGCCGCGGGTCAGCAGAACGGGCGCAGCGCAGTTGATCGCATAATGATCCATCAGCGTGGCCGCCGTCACGTCATCCAGCCGGTCCTGACCGAAGATCGCGGCGTTATTGACGAGAAGGTCTGGCGGTCGGCCGAAATGCCGGGTGACATCCGCGATCAGTCCGATGGCCGCCTCCGGCTCCTCGAAATCCGCTATAAAACCGCACCAGTCCGCGTCCAGATCGGCGACGATACCCTCAAGTTCCGGATCGAGCGCGACATCATGGCTGCCGTGGAGCGCCAGACGGTACCCCGCCCGGCCCAGCGACAGCGCAATCCGGGCGCCGAGCCTGCGATGACCGCCGGTTACAAGGGCCAGCGGCCGCTCATGCCCTTCGCCCCCTTTTCGCATCTCAGGCCAGACCCATCAGTTGCAGCACTTCCTTGCGGCTCTTATCGTCGTCGCGGAACACGCCCATCATCCGGCTCGTTTTCATCGCCACACCTGGCGTCCGCACGCCGCGCCCGGTCATGCAGCCGTGCCTTGCCTCGATCACCACAGCCACTCCGCGCGGATGGAGATTTTCCCATATGCAGTCGGCCACCTCGGCGGTCAGCCGTTCCTGCACCTGCAGCCGCCGCGCAAAGCCGTGCAACACCCGCGCCAGCTTCGATATACCGACAACATAGTCACCAGGCAGATAAGCGATGTGTGCCTTGCCGATAATCGGCGCCATATGATGCTCGCAATGCGACTGAAAGGGGATGTCGGAGAGTAGCACGATCTCGTCGTAACCGCCGACCTCGTGAAAGATACGCGACAGATGATAGGCCGGATCTTCCGAATAGCCCTCGCAATATTCCTTCCATGCGCGCGCTACGCGTTTCGGTGTGTCGATCAGCCCCTCGCGTTCCGGATCATCGCCCGCCCAGCGGATCAACGTCCGTATTGCCTCGGCCACGTCGTTGGGCACCTCGATTGCCCTGTTCCTGTCGCTCATGACGATTATCTTTGTCCCTCGTTATTTTCCCGATCCATATGGTTCGCTTGGCTCAGAATGCCAGCTTTTTCGCAAATCATCCGTTCGGCGACCGGCCACCGAAAATATTTCCCGCTCGCGACGACCACGACGGACGCTACGAAATGGCGGAATGCCGGCGACCCGAAACGCCCAACGGCAGGGAGCACGCCTCCATCGCCCCTTGCGCCTGCTGAAACCGCCTTACATTTATGCTATCGGAGTCCGAAAACAGGCGCAGGAGAGCGGCATGGAAGCCTATATCTACGATGCGGTGCGCAGCCCGCGCGGCAAGGGCAAGAGCGACGGTGCGCTCCACGAGATAACGCCCATCGAACTGGCAACGCAGGTGTTGCGGGCCGTGCCTGATCGAACGGGCATCGATACGGCCGATATCGACGACGTGATCCTTGGCTGTGTTACGCCCGTCGGCGAACAGGGCTCGGACATCGCCCGCTTCGCGGTACTGAATGCCGGTTATGACGAACTGGTGCCCGGTGTCCAGATCAACCGCTTCTGTGCCTCGGGCCTCGAAGCGGTCAACATGGCAGCCGCAAAGGTCGCGAGTGGAGAAGCGCGTTTTGCCGTCGGAGGGGGCGTCGAATGCATGAGCCGGGTGCCCATGGCCTCGGACGGGGGACCCTATGCCGATCCCGGCGTCGCCTATCGCACCTATTTCGTACCTCAGGGTATCAGCGCCGACCTGATCGCCACGAAATTCGGCTTTTCGCGAGAAGATTGCGACGCCTATGCGATCGAAAGCCAGAAGCGCGCCAAGATGGCATGGGACGAGCACCGGTTCGCGAAGTCGATCCTGCCGATCCGCGACGTCATCGGCGAGGTCTTGCTCGACCATGACGAACATATGCGGCCCGAAACCGACATGCAGTCGCTCGGCAGCCTGAAGCCCAGCTTCGAAGCGCTGGGCACTCAGATGCCCGGCTTCGACACCATCGCCCTGCTGCGTTATCCCGAGGTCGAAAAGATCAATCATGTCCATCATGCCGGGAACAGCAGCGGCATCGTTGACGGCGCCGCCGCCGTGCTGGTGGGCAGCAGGGAAGCCGGTCAAAAATATGGACTGAAGCCACGCGCGAAGATCCGGGCCGCCGCGTCCATCGGCTCCGAACCCACCATCATGCTGACCGGACCGGAAAGCATCGCGCAGAAGCTGCTCGACCGCGCCGGCATGAGCACGGGAGACATCGACCTGTGGGAACTCAATGAGGCCTTCGCCAGCGTCGTCCTGCGCTACATGCAGGCGATGAACCTGGACCATGCCGACATCAATGTGAACGGCGGAGCCATCGCCATGGGTCATCCGCTCGGCGCGACCGGCGCAATGGTCCTGGGCACCGCGCTCGACGAGCTGGAGCGGTCGGGCAAGGGAACGGCCCTCATCAACCTGTGCGTCGGCGGCGGTATGGGTACCGGCACGATCATCGAGCGGATATGAGAGACTGAGCGGAAAGGATTGAAACCATGACCGATACGATCCGTTACGATGTCGACCCGGACGGTATAGCCACCCTGACCATCGACGTTCCCGGCCAGTCGATGAACGTGATCGGCGCGCAGTTCCTCGCCGATCTCGAAACGCTGGTCGAAAGGCTGGCGGCGGATGAGACGGCGAAGGGCGCCGTCATCGCCTCGGGCAAGGCAAGCGGGTTCATGGCGGGCATGGACCTCAAGGCCATGGAGGACATGCTCCTGACCGGCGAGGGCGGCGTGGCGGGACTTTATTCCCGTGTGTTCGAACTCAATCGAGTACTGCGCAAGCTGGAGACCTGCGGCAAGCCGGTCGCGTGCGCGATAGAGGGCACCTGCGTAGGCGGCGGGTTCGAGCTGGCGCTTGCCTGCCATCACCGCGTGGCCGGCGACAATCCGAAAACGCAGCTCGGTCTGCCCGAAGTGATGGTCGGCCTGTTCCCGGGCGGCGGCGGCAGCCAGCGCTTTCCCCGCATCACCGGAGTGCAGACCGCTCTCATGTACATGCTTCAGGGCAAGACCTTCCCGCCCGCCGAGGGCGCGGCGATCAAGCTGATCAACGAGGTCGTCCCGGCCGGAACAGCGCTGGACGCCGCAAAGGCATGGGTAAAGGCCAACCCCACGGCGTCAACGCAGCCATGGGATGTGAAGGGTTACAAGGTGCCCGGCGGCGGCAATGCGATGAACCCCAATTTCGTCCAGACTTTCGTCGGCGCGGTGCCGATGACGGTCAAGCAGACCCAGCACAACGTGCATGGTCCCATAGCATTACTCTCCTCAGTCTATGAGGGGCTGCAACTGCCGATGGATCGCGCCATTCAGGTCGAGAGCAAATATTTCGCCAAACTGCTCGCCGATCCGCAGCCGCGCAACATGGTGCGGACACTGTTTGTCAACAAGCAGGCGGCGGAGCGCGGTGCGCGGCGGCCGAAGGACATGCCCCCGGCTCCGACGAAGAAGCTCGCCATGCTCGGCGCGGGAATGATGGGCGCTGGCATCGCCACGGTTTCGGCGCAGGCGGGCATGGAGGTCATGCTGCTGGATCGAGACATGGAATCTGCCGAACGCGGCAAGGCTCACGTAGAGAAAGAGCTTCAGAAACGGGTGTCGCGCGGCAAGATGACGCCCGACAAGATGGCCGAAGTGCTCGGCCGGGTCACGCCGGTGACCGATGCCAACGACCTTGCCGGGTGCGATTTCGTGATCGAGGCTGTGTTCGAGGATCCGGGCATCAAGGAAGAGATCACCAAACGGGTCGAGGCGGTGCTGGGCCCCGACACCATATTCGGCTCCAATACATCGACCCTGCCGATCACCGGGCTGGCGCAGGCATGGAGCAAGCCCGAAAATTTCATCGGCATTCATTTCTTCTCCCC
>JBFXHW010000017.1:0-19488 GCA_050176605.1 Sphingobium sp.
GACTTGTCCGACCCTCTTGCTGAACCATGAGACATCGGATCACCTCCTTTCGCGCTGTTGAAGCCTGCGTCGCCGGAGCCTTGCTGTCTGACCAGACGCTCAAAAACCACCGGCCACACCGTTTATGTGAGTCATATCAGCCTTCCGGTCAAGGCTTGAAAAAATCTTTTTTCGAATCATAATGCTGCGTCCGCACACGTCCCTGCGTCGCGCGGCATTCTACTCTCTGCAATCCTCGATCACCCGGCTGATCTCGGCCCAGTTGGGAACCGCGATGGGTACCGCGCCGGGCGCCTCCAGCGCGAAGCGGCCGCGGCTGAAGGAAATGCGGTCCAGCCCGGTGTCATTGGCCGCCCGTGTTGCGGTCGCGGTGGCGTCGGGCCCGCCCGAAACGGCGATTGGCCATTGCATGTCACCAAAGCTTGTATGCACCGTGATCTGTCCTCCCGCCGGAAGCGCAGCGACGGGCAAAAGACGCGAAAAAGCGACCGTTCGTGTCGCAATCATGCAGCGCACAGTCAGCAGCGGCGCCTGCCCCGGCTGGCCGAAAGAGGCAATGGACCCGTCTTCGATGGCGCGATAGGACCAGTCGCCCGCTGCGACTGGCCAGTCGCGCCAGTCGGAAGGCAATGGCGGTGCAGGTGCCGGAGCGGGCGCAACCGGCGCAGGAGGGGGAGGTGCCGGTGGGGGTGGCCCGGCGGGCGGCACGCACGCAACCGGCGCGAGCAGGATCATCATGGCAATGGCGGTGCGGAGTTGCGAAACAGACGTCATCGCGCCCTTATGCCGATAGCTGCATCGTGTCTCAAGCGCCGCCGGGCGGATCCGACGTTTTTCAGACACCTTCGGCCCGATGGTCGTCCCGCCGGTTGAGCGCGTTGATCGCCGCATGCGCGCGTGCCTCGGCCTCGGCACGCGGCAGGCCGGGAGGAATGATCTCGCCGACGAGATAGGTGACGATACCCGGCCGCTTCAGGAGGCTGTTGCGCGGGGAAAGGCGGCCGCTGTCGACAGCGACCGGAATGACCGGGAGACCCAGCAGTTGATAAAGCCCCGCGAACCCGGCCTTGATCGGCGGCATGTCGCCATGGGGCACGCGCGTGCCCTCGGGAAACAGGCACAGCGGTCTGTCTGCCGCGATCGCCGCCTGTGCCTCGCGCCGCAACTGGCGCAGTGCCCTGGCGCCATCCGCGCGGCGCAGGCCGATCATGCCATAGCGCTTCGCCAGCCACCCCCATCCAGGAATGTCGATCAGTTCCTGCTTGGCGATGGCGACGGGCCTGTCGAACAGACAGAGCAGATCGATCGTTTCGAACATCGATTCATGCTTGAACACAAACAGCATCGGTTCGTCCGGCAAGATGCCTTCCACCTTCACGCGCTGTCCAAGCAGCACGCGGCAGAGCGTCCGATGCATCCACCCCCAGCCCGATATCACCGACCGGAACGTCCGCTCCGAAAGCGGCGCCACCAGCGCCGCGGCCAGCACCCACAGCACGCTGAGCAGATAGAATGCGGCTGCAAAGAGGAAAGAACGGATCGCGATCATCATATGCGCCGTTCCACCGTCAGATGCCGATCAGCGCCGCGATCCGCCGCAGCACATATTTGTTATATTCGGTGAACAGCGTCCCGAGCGTGGGCTGGCTGGGCACCGCGTCTTCGACCACGACCACAGCCCGGGGCAGCGATTGTCGCAACTCGAAAGCCGCGCGGCGCATGTGCCAGTCGGTCGTGATCAGCCTGACCGTGTCATAGTCGCGCTTTTCCAGCCAGCGCGCTGTCTCGATCCCGTTCGACCGAGTGTCGATGGCCTCCCTGCCCAGCGTTACGCAGCATTCGAACAGGCTGTCGGGGACATGCGCCTGCGAGGCAAGCTCGTGCGGGCGCACCGCCCGGTCGACACCGGAAATCAGCATGCGCTTGGCCGCGCCCTCTTTCAGCAGTTCGACGCCCCTGTCGATACGCCCAGCCCCGCCGGTCAGCACAACGATGGCGTCGGTCGTGCGTTGGTCGAGCGGTTGCGGCAGCAGGATAGAGAACCAGGCGAAACCCAGCATCCAGGCGAGCAGCATCAGGGCAATGAAACGCGCGATCACAAGCTGCGCTCCAGCGCGCGCTTCACCGTGAAGCGGGCCGTCACCGTCGCCACGAGCACACAGAAGATCGGCACGGCGATCAGCGCGCCGGTCCATCGCCATGGCAGCAGCACGGTCTGGGTAAGCTGCGATCCGCTCTCGATCAGGGCGCTGCCCAGCAGCCACAGGGTGATCGCCGCCGCTACGCTGCCGACAGCGGCGCCGAACATGGCGTCGAGCGCCATTCGCCGCTGGAACAGGCGTGCGACCTGAAGGTCGGTCGCACCGAGCAGGTGCATGATGTCGATGGTGGAGCGGTGCGTTTCATGCGCGCTGCGGGCCGCCATCGCCGACACGGCACCGGTCACCAGCACCATCAGCGCGACGAGGCCCGCCGCCAGCCACATGAGACCGCGGATCAGCCGCTCGACCGGCGCAAGATAGCCTGCATGGGATTCAATCCGCGCGCTGGGCGCCATGGCCGCAATGGCCTTGCCCATCCGCTCCATCTCGGCGGGCTCCGTTCCCGGCATCGTATCGACATCGATCAGCGCGGGAACAGGAAGCTCGTCGCGACGCACATCCTGGCCAATCCAGGGCTCCAGTTGCTCCATCAGGTCGGCCTCGGGCACCGCCACGGCGCTGCGCACCGGCTTTTCGCCCTTCAGATAGGCAACGACGCGCTGCGTCTGCTCGGCGCGGCTGGCGGCATTGGCCTCGACGATCTGGACGGTGTAACCGCCGGCCAGCTCGCCGCGCATCTGCGTCAGCGCTTGCGCGAGCCCGAGGCCGGAGGCGGCGGCGAGCAGCGTCAGAAATATGATGATGGCGATGATCCACGGCATCGGCCCACGCCGCCCCTCTGGTAGCCACCGGCTCTGGGCCGCCCGCGCACTGCCGGCCAGTCCGCTCATGCTGAACTGCCCTTCGGCTTCTCACCGCCCTGCGCCGGTGCGTTCCGGCCCGGCGGAAAGCGCAGGTTGCCGGTCGGATCGCTGAGTCTGCCGCGATCGAGGCGCATCAGTTGCGCATGCGGGATACGGGCGATCAGGGGAAGGTCGTGCGTCGCGATGACGATCGTTGTGCCCAGACGGTTCAACGCCTCGAACAGGCCGAGCAGGCGCTTGCCCATGTCCGGATCGACGTTGCCGGTCGGTTCGTCCGCCACCAATATGTCGGGCCTGCCGATCACGGCGCGGGCGATCGCGATACGCTGTTGCTCGCCGCCGGACAGCGCGGCGGGCAGGGCATCTGCGCGAGTACCGAGGCCAACCCACGAGAGCATCTCGTCGACCGGTCCTTCTATCTCCTTCTCCGCGATGCCCGACAGGCGGAGCGGCAATGCGACATTGTCGAAGGCGGAAAGATGGGGGACCAGCCGGAAATCCTGAAACACGACGCCGATGCGGCGGCGAAAACCGGGCAGCCGGCTGCGGTGCATCATCACCACATCCTCGCCGAACAGTTTGAGCACGCCCCGGCTCGGCCGCTGCGCGAGATAAAGCAGCTTCAGCAGCGATGTCTTGCCCGCGCCGGAAGCGCCGGTCAGGAAGTAGAAGCCGCCGGACAGGAGCGAAAAACTGATGTCGGACAGCACTTCCGCGTCAGCGCCGTAGCGCAGGCCGATATTCTCGAACTCGATGATGCTGTTCATGACAAAGGAATTATCGGCCCCCGAACCATGCTGTTTCCCATCGCACATGCCCACCCGCCCGTAAAGCGCGCTTGAGTATTCCACAAAGATCGCGCCGATCTTGTGCGAGGTGACTTGCGCCCGAGTCCGCTGCGCGCTTATTAAAGGCGCATGATCCTCATCTGCCCCGCTTGCGCGACGCGCTACATCGTGCCGGATACGGCCATCGGCGTCAAAGGACGGCAGGTGCGTTGCGCTGCCTGCAAGCATAGCTGGTTTCAGGAGGGGATGGAGCTTGCGCCCCGGCAGGCGGAAGTGGCGATGGAGGCGGCCAGCGCCGTGCCGGTCCCAGAGCCCACTTCGCCGGCGCCCGCTCCGGAAGTGCCGTCGGCTGGTGAAGATGCTCCGGCCGGGGAGTCGCCTGGTCCGGCCGCGACCGATAGGCCGATCGACAATGCGGCAGCCGAAAATAACTTCGACGTGGAAGAAGCGTCGGCGGATCGGGCAAAGGATAGAGCTCAGGCCGTCGACATAGCGCAATCGATCGTCGGTAATCGTCCGGCCGAGGATAATCGCCGCGATTATGTCGGTGTGACGGAGGTCGAAAGCAGCGTCGGCTATTATGACGACGACCCCGATTTCCGGCCGCGCCGCAATCCCGCCAAACTGTGGACGGCGGCGGCCGTGCTGTTCTTCCTGGCGATCGCCGGCGCGACATTCTACCTCTGGCGATATGGTCCACCACAATGGGCCGTGCGTGCGGGTATCGTCGCAGACGCAGAGGAGCCCGACCTTCTATTCTATCTCGCCAAGCCCGCCGAGCGCCGCAAATTGCCGAATGGTGCCGAATATTTCGCTTTCAGCGCCCGCATCGTGAACAGCGGTGACAGGGTTCTGCCGGTACCGCCGGTGGAGGTGCAGTTGCGTGACCAGCAGGACCGGCTGGTGTTCAGCTGGACCACGCGCGCCGACAAGGCGGAACTGAAGCCCGGCGAAGAGGCGAGCATCAACGAGAGTCGGCTCGATATTCCCAAGAATGCCGAAAACCTGTCCCTTACATTCGTCGACAGCGGCGGTTGAACCGTCCTTGCCCGGCCGCCGGTGGCGGTTCGGGTAAAATCGGTGATCAGCATGCTTGCACGCGCTTCGCCGCTTTGCTAATGGCCAGCGCCTGCCAGGTGCCGACCCCCGATCCGGGGACGGTTTCCTCTCCTGATGTGCGGTCGTGGCGGAACTGGTAGACGCGCAACGTTGAGGTCGTTGTGGCCGAAAGGCCGTGGAAGTTCGAGTCTTCTCGACCGCACCAAACAGTCTTCGAGCGAACCTGATTTTTGCCTTCGGGCGAACTATCGGGCGCAAGTGGCGCGGTGCTGTCAGGGTAACTTTTCGCTGTGGCAATTTTTCCGTGAGTGGCGAATTCATGCAGCAGCTGCGGACACGACATTCCATTCCGCCATTGCAGCGGTTCTCATATCTCGCATTGTATTTCTGGAAATGAGATGTCGCTGGATATTGAAGGGGTTGTAGATTGCGGAATGGGTTGAAACGAAGCGTTGGGCCTGACCCTGAGACTTGAACCGTTGCATTTCCCGTTCTCGTCGTCGGACGGGCAGGTGTGAATTTTCGACCCGATTGTTATCTCGCAATCGGCCCGGTTGATGGAGTTGTTGGCACCCAAGAACCTTCATTGCGGCCTTGTACGAAGCAAGGCCATCTGTGATTATTTGCTCGGGCGGCGCGCCTTGGCTCTTGAGCAGTTTCCGTAACAATTTCAATGCGGCGATCTTGTTGCGACGCTTCTGCATGAGGACATCAAGGACCTTTCTCTCCTTATCAACTGCCCGCCACATGAACATTCGCTCACCTTTGATTTTCACCACCATTTCGTCCAGATGCCAGACACAATCTGCTCGTCCGCGCCTACGGCGAATGTTGGCTGCAAACGCAGGACCGAATTTGTTCACCCAGCGGCGCACGGTTTCATAACTCACCATATGGCCACGTTCCGCGAGCATGTCTTCGACATCACGAAGGCTCGCGGTAAACCGGAAATAGAGCCAGACCGCTAGCCTGATTACGTCAGGTTTGAACCGATGGCGTTTAAGGAAATGGCTTTCATACCTGTCTATTTAGGCGGCAAAATGCGGCAAGTGGAGACAAGTTAGCATTAGACTGACGGCGCCTTTCCAACTGCAATCCGGAAAACAACCATCGGGGGAAATACTGATACACACCCCTTTTGTGGCGCAGCATAGCGATACGGACAGTTTCAGTCTGACCAAGGGATGGAACCAGACGATGTATCGTTTCAGGAATTCGGACCCGGGCCGCGTTTCCCTTTCAGTCATTGTCGCCACCGTGATGATGCTGGGTTCGCCGCTGGCCTACGCCGCACAGCATTCGGGCGGCGGGAACAGTCATTCCTCACAAGAGAGTGGCAACCATTCGGGAAGTTCTGGCCACGATTCCGGAACCGATCACGGGTTCAGCACCGATCATGGGCGCAAGCCGACGGAGGCCGGTTCCGCGGTCAGCTTCCTTGCTGCGGCAGCCGACAAGTTCACGCCTCTGTCGCCAGACGCGATCGCCTATGAAAACGCGATTCTCGACATCAACAACAAGACGTTGGGCAGTGTCACCTATTCCGACATGGACTATAGCGCATACAGCTACGACCGCTCCGACACCTACGCCGACGTCACCGCCAACGTGGTCGTGAAGCATCCCGACAGCACCTATGTTGCCACGGACATCAACGTCTACGACGCGGTGTTCGGCGGTTCGGATTATTGCGGCACCGGTACGTTCGATGCGTTCGCGACAGCCGTCGATGATGCGCGCTGTCATCAACTACATCCATGAATATGAAGTTCCGGCCGATGTTCCGCCGACAAAGGAGTGACGCGGGCAACATCATACCGGCCAGGAATGGCCATCAGACCAGAAAGGGATCTGCTATGACAAAGTGCCTTTTGCTTGGGGCCGCAGCGCTTGCACTTGCTCTGGGGGGGTGCGCGACAAGTACACCTTATCAGCCGGCATCGGCATCCAACCGGGTGAGCGGCGGGTATTCGGAGGTTCGTCTCGCGCCGGATCGTTATCGGGTGACCTTTTCCGGAAACACGCTGACGTCGCGTGACAAGGTAGAGGGCTACCTTCTCTATCGGGCGGCGGAGCTTACGCCGCAGCAGGGCTATGACTGGTTTCTGATCCGCGACCGCGAGACCGAGCAACAGGTCGAGCGCCGCATCGCGCCAGATCCACTATATGACCCGTGGTACGGCTCGTCCTATCTCTATTGGCAGCCTTATTGGCGCTATTACGGACGGTCTTATGGCTGGCGAACCTGGTATCCCTATTGGGGCGATCCTTTTTGGGCGAGCCGCGTCGATACTCGCACGGTCGAACGGTTCGAAGCGACTGCCGAGATCGAGATGCATCGCGGCCTGACACCGTCGGTCAATGACCGGGCTTTCGACGCCCGCGACATATTGAGAACGCTGGGGCCGAAAGTAGAGCGACCTCAACCCTGATCCACAATAGCGCAAACTGAAACAGGAGATCCGACATGCTGAATGTGCAGAAGAAGTTGATGAACGCCGTGGGCGTGGCCGCCTTGACGGTGACGATAGGCTCCGGCGATGCACTGGCGCAACGCGGCGGCGGCGGAGGCGGGGGCGGCATGGGTGGAACCATGCAGCAGGGAATGCAGATGCCCGGAGGCGACCTCGATCGCACGCGCGATCAGATGCGCGATCGCGATACGCTCGGCGATCATGATCAGGATCGTGATCGTCTGCGCGACAAGGACAAGCTGGGCGACCAGGATCGGGACCGTGATCGCGCCCGGCTGCACACTTCGCAGGTGGTGGATGATCAGCTCACCAGCCTCAGCTTGCTCTCCGCCGCCGAACGGGATCAGTTTCGCAATCAGATGCGATCGGCCACGACGGCCGAAGAGCGCAATCGGATCCGCGCCGAGCACCAGAACACTATTCAGGAGAGAGCGCGGGTACTCGGCGTGCAGGCGCCGGGCGGACCCGGAATGGGCGTCGGGGCCGGCAATGGCGCCGGGATGCAGGCGCGTGGCGGCTATATGCTTATGCAGATGCTGAACGAGCAGGAGCGCGCGCAGTTTTTCAACCGTCTTCGCACGGCCCAGACCGCGCAGGAGCTCCAGCAGATCCGTAACGAAATGCACGCGATGGCGCGGGAACGTGCGCATGAAATGGGCGTGGATGTTCCCGAATGGTATGGTGCCGGGTCCGAACCGCGCTGATCGGAGTAGTCATCGCATCGAACGCGATTTGTTCGGAAAAGTGAGCATAGTTTAGTGAATGGCAGCGGTAAACCCCATTCCATTCGACTTCATTTCAGTTTCGAGCATTGGTGTGGGTGTGAATCGGGTGCGGTGAGTGGTCGTTCCTGCCCTGAAGAATGATGATCTTCGGGGCTGTGGGTGGTGGGAGCAGCGATAGGGCTGCTCCGAGGAACCACCCATGACCGACACCAGGAAGAGTCAAGCCACTCCCCGCTAAAACTGCGACCGGTCAGGTACCTCGGGGTAGATTTCGATGATGCGCTGACGCTATCCGAGCGAACCGAAATTTGAATTTCTGGCTCCTCGCATGGCGGGGAGCCTCCACAAAAACAGCTGAATGTATGGCAGGAATCAG
This sequence comes from Sphingobium sp., assembly GCA_050176605.1. Taxonomy (GTDB): domain Bacteria; phylum Pseudomonadota; class Alphaproteobacteria; order Sphingomonadales; family Sphingomonadaceae; genus Sphingobium. The sequence goes on from JBFXHW010000017.1 coordinate 8,388, forward strand.
GAGCGTCATTGCACCCTGGGAAGGACCGCTTTGTCGGCGATTGTGAATCTTGGTGAAAGCATTCGGAAAGTTACCGACGATGCCTAAGCTGTCGGCACCGTGCCGCCATCGATCACATATTCAGTGCCAGTAATCGTTCCGGCGCGATCGGAAGCGAGGAAGGCGATGAGACTGGCTATCTCCTCCGGTTTCGACGGGCGCCCGATGGGCACGCCGCCGAGCGAGTCCATGATCATTTGTTTGCCCTGCTCGACGTCGACGCGATGTTCCGCCGCCAGGCGTTTGGCCAACTCGAGGGACGACTCGGTCTCGATCCATCCGGGGGAAACCCGCACGACGCGCACGCCCCTGGGCGAGACCTGCTTCGAAAGCGCCTTGCTGTAGGTGGACAGCGCCGCCTTTGCCGCGGCGTAGGCGGTGGTCGCATCCGGCAATGGCAGTTCACGCTGAATCGAAGTCACGTGGATCACTACTCCGGATCGGCGCGCCTCCATGTCGGGAAGAAGCGCACGATCGAGCCGGACCGCCGGCATGAGGTTGAGATCGAGTTCCCTCCTCCACTCCTCGTCGTCGAGCGCCGCGTAGCCGCCTGCCGGCGCTGACGACCCGCCGAGCATGTGAACGATGATGTCGACACCTCCGAGCCGCTCGCGCACTGCGGTTGCGACCGTCGCGCAGTCCTTGACCCGCGTCAGATCGGCCGCAACAAACTGTGTTTCGGGCATTTCCGGCGGTTTGGTGCGGGCCGTGGTCAGCACGCGCGCGCCCAACTCCTCAAAAAGCGCGACCGTGGCAGCTCCGGCCCCACGCGTGCCGGAGGTGATGAGAGCCCGTTTCCCCATTAGCGTCAGGAACGGGGTCACGGCACGATCTCCAGTTCGGCGATCTTGTCGCCCTTGAGGACGAAGAAATAGCGCAGATCCACCGGACTGCCAGGGAAGTTGCCGACAAGATGGCTGGTGACGACGATCCGCTCGCCTTCCTGCGCGAGCGCGAAGGGCTCTACGGTGTAGCTATATTGCGTGGATGCATTGGCCATCCACTGCCGGATCGCATCGCGCCCGGAGTAGGTATTGCCTTCATCGACGACGACGGCGTCCGGCGTGAAGCATTTTGAAATCGCCTCCGCATTGCCCTTCTTGTCGGCCGCGAAATACTCGGCGATCACGCCTGGAAGTTCGATAATCATGCTGTTTCTCCTCTTGGGTTACGAGAAGCAATTTAGCGCTTTGACTCTGTCCGGATAATTCGGATAATTGTGGATAATGAATTTCAGATTTCGGGATAATAATGAGCTACAGCCTGAGCGATTTTGATGCTGTCCTCGCCATAAGCCGCAGAGGTTCCTTTCGTGCCGCCGCGCTCTATCTGGGAATGTCGACGAGCGCGCTCAGCAACACAATTGCCAAGCTGGAAGGGCAGCTTGGGGTGCGCCTGTTCAATCGCACGACGCGCAGTGTTGCGCTGACCGAGGCGGGGCGGCGATTTATCGATCAGGTGACGCCTGCCCTGAAGGATATCCATCAGGCCCTCGACACGGTGCGCTCACAGCAGGAAACACCGGCCGGCACATTGAGAATCAACACATTCGCGACGGCGGGACGTGAAATACTCTCTCCGCTGATCATCGAATTTCTGCGACGATTTCCTGAAGTTCATGTCGATGTCGTAACCGAGGGGAATCTGGTCGACATCGTGGCGGGCGGGTTCGATTTCGGCGTGCGGAGCGCGAACCTCGTTCCCACTGACATGATCGCGATCCCATTGGGTCCCGCAAGGCGGAATGTCGTGGTCGCCTCGCCATCCTATCTCGACAATCGCGAACGGCCCCGCGTGCCATCCGACCTGCTCTCGCACCCTTGCGTTCGCACCCGGCTGCCCAACGGAGCCCTGTATCGCTGGCAATTCGAATCGGAAGGACAGCCGGTGCAAGTCGATGTCAGCGGTCCGATCACACTGGATAACGCCAGTCTCGCGCGCATAGCCGTGCTTGAAGCGGTGGGCATTGGCTATTTCATGGAATCGGATGTACGCGAAGATACCGAGGCGGGGCGACTGATCCGCCTTCTGGAAGAGTGGACACCTCCACTCTCGCCCCTGTGTCTCTATTATCCCAGTCGCCGCAACCCGCCTGCGGCATTCAAGGTCTTCGTCGACCTCGCACGCGAACTTGCCCGTTCCTCGCGCAGCCGTCGATCCGCTTGATCATCGGCAGAGCGCTGGCGCCGGCAATCATTAGGATGAACAAAGGGCAGTTAAGGAGCAAATGCCGCAGCCATTTGAATGACGGCTAAGCCGGCGAAGACGCTCATATCTCGGAGCGAATGTGGATTATTACTCCAACTCCTTCTTGGTCCAAGCTACGATGCTGTTTGTGGGCATTGCACCGGACTGGCGCGCCACTTCCCGCCCGCCCGAAAACAGGACCATAGTAGGGATGGACCGGATGCCATAGCGTTCGGCAATAGCCTGTTCGGCCTCGGTGTCGATCTTGCCAAGACGGATATAAGGCTCCAGCTGCGCGGCCGCAGCGGCAAATGCTGGTGCCATCTGACGGCAAGGTCCGCACCAGGTCGCCCAGAAATCAACCAGCAGCGGAATATCGCTTTTGTTGAGATGCCTGTCGAAATTGACGGACGTCAGTGTCACCGGCTGTCTGGGAAAAAGCAGCGATTTACATTGCCCGCATTTGCCTTGCGCACCCAACATATCTCGCGGGACCCGGTTGGCCGCAGCACAAGAAGGGCAAACAATAATTAAACTGTCGTTGGTAGACATGGCATTCACCTTATTACCCGAATATGGGTGTGAGCAGGTCGGAGATAAAGAGGATAGGCGAACCGGGCGATTGTCCCGTCATCTCCGACCAATCTCTTAACCATGGGTCCGGAATGGCCGCGCCTTGGTCAGTTCGAACAGCAACAGCAGAGCGCTCCCCGTTGCCGCGACCAGTCCCAGTTCGATCCAGCCCAGAGACGAGAAGCCGAGGATCCGTTGAACCGCTGGGCTCGTGAGGATTAGCGCGGAGCCTATGGCAATGAAAGCAAGAACATAGCGGAAGACGATATTATGGCGCAGTAAGGCGTGGTGATGCGCGCTGAAACCGATACGGGATGCTCGGCATCGACATAGCCCGTCGCATAGACCAGTTCGACAGCGGAACCCTTTTCCACTTTTACGATCTGAACATGGGTCGGGCGTTGCGCGAAGACAAACCATCCAGCCGCAATCAGCCCGCGACGCATATTCGCCGTGAGATTTTAGCAACGATATTTGGTTCGATACGGCCTTCAGGCTGCCATCTTCGGCTTGTCGGCTTGCATTTCCTTGAGCTGATCGGCCAACTCGGTTGCAGAGCGTGATCCGGCGTCCGCCTGTTTTCTGGCCTCATCCGCATAGTCCTGCGACGCTCCTTGCATGAACTTCGACCAAATCCCCGGCAATTTCGAAACATCGTCGACATGGCTCAGCCGATCCACCAGCTCCAGATCACGGTCGCAGCGGTGGGAGAGGAACTCGAACAACTCCTTCTGCTGCTTCAGCATCATCGAAACGGCGGACGCTTGCAGTCGCGGAATGGCCATGAAGAGTTGGCGCATGGGGCCGAAGGCATCCTCCGTTACGGCCGCATCCGGCTTGATAGATTGAGACATGGGGTATCTCCCGAAGGTTGAATTGCTTTTGCTTTTGTTGGACCTGTCAGGGCAGAGCTATCCGCAATTATACGCATGCGAGGTTGTCGCGGTATAAGATTATTGTCGTTTAATCAGATGAACGGACGGCACCTTCTGGTCGACCGAGAATGAGGATCGAACGACCGCTATCGCAGCGATTGTCGGCTCCCCCTCTTGGTCGCGATGGGCGATCCATGGAGCCTTGGAGTCGAAAAGCACCGGGCCTGAATCACAGATAAAGGTACGGTGAAAACTGGGTGAAGGTTATACACGCCGCACTGGTTCTTCGATCGCCAACCTTCGAGCTGTCCTTGCAGTCTGCACGATAAAGAACAGGATCAGGACTCCGCCGATTGAACCGACGATGAGATCGAACCATGTCAATGTTCCGAACAGTACCGGTTGCGATCCGGCAACAATCATCGCCAACGTGAGGGCTATCAGTATCAGACGCAGTTCCGTCGGCCCCGCATAGGCGTATGACAGTTTCATCTCGCCCAGCACCCTGACCAGAAGAAAAGCATGAATCGAGAGGAGCAGGTAACCCGCAAGTGCGACAAGTGCGACTTCAAGAAGAACATAGCGGCTCAGGCCGATACCCACGACCACTAGAGTTGTTGCAAGCCCATCGCAGCTATGATCGAGGAAATAACCGTATCTTGGCCTCTCGATCTTGCGGTACCTTGCAAGGCTGCCGTCCATGGAATCGCCGAACCACTGGATCACATAACCGAGTATGGACCACCACAACCATCCATCACCCAGATTACTGGAAACATAGCCTGCAAACACCATGAATGCCCCCAACATGCCAATCGCAGTCAGCAGGTCGGGCACCACCCAAGCGGGCATTTGTGCACATAGCCAGTTGAGAACTGTGCGTTCCGAGCGCGCAAGGAGATTTTCCTGAATGCGTTCGATTTGTTTATGCCGTGTACTTTCATGACCGGTCATCGTCGTTCCTGTTTATCGAGAGGTACACAGCCTTGGAACGAGAGGGTTCCCGCAATCCCTTCCCGCGCTTATCCGAGCCCGAAGAGCGAATGTCCACTACCATTGGTCGGTAGGATAGGCATCAGGCGTCCAATGCCGCACCATGAGCAATGATGATGTCGGTCTACCTAACAAGCGCGGTGTCCGGGGGGATGGTCAGCGGTGTCGATTTCTGTTGTGAAGCACCTCGCAGGAGCGGCAACCCTGTAACGGGTTTCGAATAGTAGTTCGGTCGGCGTGAGTGGCAGCCATGTAAACGAGAAGCCCAATTTTATGCATCCTTAATGCTGATCGCCTTCATTCCCCATGGCGGCTTAATGTACGCGCGCGCCATGTTCGATGCAGCATCATCAACAAGGCTGCACCATGTCCGCTCGAGAAACTCCCACCCGTTCCTCCCTCGCCGCGCTTACGCTTGGCGCTATCGGCGTCGTATACGGCGATATCGGCACAAGCCCGCTCTACGCCTTTCGCGAGGCGCTGGCTCAAACGGCGGACGGTGGCATCGACCGTAGCGAGATCATCGGCGTCCTGAGCCTCGCGCTCTGGGCGCTCATCATCGTCGTCACCCTCAAATATGTATTGTTCCTGACCCGCGCCGATAACAATGGCGAGGGCGGCGTGCTCTCGCTGATGGCTCTCGCCAGCCGCGCAACGGGCGCGAAATGGCCAATCGTCCTGCTGCTGGGCGGAACCGGCGCGGCGCTATTCTATGGTGACGCGATCATCACACCCGCGCTTTCCGTTCTTTCAGCAGTGGAGGGTCTGAAGACCATTCCCGGCATGGGTGGGATGGGCCTGCACACGATCCTTGGCCTGACGGTCGGCATCCTTGTCGGGCTTTTTGCACTTCAGTCGCGGGGCACTGCGAGCGTAGCCGGGCTGTTCGGCCCGGTCTGCACTATCTGGTTTCTCAGCATCGGCGCTCTCGGCCTCTGGCATATCCTGCAAGCCCCGGAGATACTGCTCGCCTTCAATCCTCTTGAAGCTGTCTCTTTCCTCATGAGCCATGGCGTGCCGGGCCTGTTCGTGCTGGGCGCGGTATTTCTCACCGTCACGGGTGCCGAAGCGCTGATCGCCGACATGGGCCATTTCGGCAGATTACCCATACAACTAGGCTGGCTCGGTTTCGTCTGGCCCGCGCTGACACTCAACTATCTGGGTCAGGGTGCGCTGGCGCTTTCGATGCTGGAAGCGGCGCAGGTGGCGGGCACGCCTTTCGCCAACGCCGACTGGTTCTTCATCATGGCCCCCGATATCTTGCGTGCACCACTGGTGTTCATCGCCACGCTTGCTACCATTATTGCCAGCCAGGCAGTCATCACCGGGGCTTATTCACTCAGCCAACAAGGTATCGCGCTCGGCCTGCTTCCGCGCCTGTCGATCCGCCAGACGTCCGCCGACCAGATCGGGCAGGTCTATATGCCGTTCGTCAACTGGGCGCTGCTCGTTGGCGTGCTGGTCCTTGTTTTCACTTTCCAGAGCAGCACGGCGATGGCCGCTGCCTATGGTATCGCGGTCACCGGCACGATGGTGGTGACAACCTGCCTCGCCTTCATCATCGCGTGGCGCGGCTGGCAGTGGAACGGGTTCTGGAGCACGTTGCTGTTCGTCCCCTTCCTCGCCATCGACCTCATCTTCTTTGGCGCAAACATATTGCGCGTGACCGAGGGCGGATGGGTGCCGCTACTGGTCGCGAGCATGATGGGCCTCGTCATCGTTGCATGGATGCGCGGGCGGAAGGCGGCGCTGGCCCGCACGAGCGAGCAGGGTGTGGCGATGCGCGATCTGGCCCCTGCGCTGGCGACCCGTCCTCCCGCGATTGTGGATGGCGTGGCCGTGTTCATGACGCAGGATGCCGATATAGCGCCTTCCGCGCTGCTTCATAACCTCAAGCACAACAAGGCGCTGCATCGGACCAATGTGCTGTTGACGGTCGCAACCGAACAAAGACCGCATGTCCCTGCGGAAGAACGGTTGACGCTCGACCGGCTGGATGATCATTTCATCAAGGCACGGCTGGGATACGGCTATATGGACCGGGTTGATGTGCCGAGCGATCTTGCTCGCGGCGACCTGCTGACCGGGGCGGGCGGCACATCCTTCTTCGTCGGGCGCAACGCGATTCGTCGTTCTTCGCATCCGTCGATGCCGCGCTGGATGACTGTGCTCTACAGCTTCCTTCATCGCAACGCCGCCGATCCGACCGCCTTTTTCGCGATCCCACCCAATCGCGTTGTCGAACTCGGATCGCAAATCGAGCTATAAAGGCAGATCATGCGCGGCGATGCCTTCTCCTACCTGCTTGGTCTGATCGGCGTGGCCGTTGTTGCGGCCATCACCACGACCTGGTTGCCGGTGCTGGGCACCGCCTCTTCCGTGCTGCTGTTCCTGCTTCCCGTGCTGATGGTCGCGGCTCGTGGGGGCGTCGGCCCGGCCCTGACCACTGCCGCGTTCGGTGCCCTTGCCTATAATTTCTTCTTGCTGCCGCCCCGTTTCACATTCCGCATCCACGGTTTCGATAATCTGGTGAGCGTGTTCGTGCTGTTCGCCGTGGCACTGGTGACCAGCCGCCTTGCGACCGCACTGCAGGCGCGTGAGGCAGAGGCCAGCCACCGCGCCGCCGCCAATGCCGAGGTTGCGCAATTTTCGGCGTTACTCGGTCGTGGGGAGGCGCAGGAAGCAGTTGCCGCTGCGTTGGATTGGCTCGCGGCCGAATATGGCGAAGCGCGCATCATTCCGCTCGACAGTTTACCGGAGGAAGGGAACGGCTTTTCGACGCTTGATCTCTCCGCCGCTGCATGGGCGATGCACAATGGCGACATAACAGGGCATGGGTCCGCCGTAATGCCTGCCGCCGACTGGACATTCCTGCCACTCAGTCCGCGCACTCAATCGGCAACCGATCTTCTCGCTATAGCACGTCCAGCCAACGGAAATACTCGCGATGAGAGCGGGGTAATGCAGCTACAGGCGCTTGCGAGACTTCTGGGGCAAGCACGTGACAGGATCAGGCTTGACGAGGAACGTCAGGCCCGCGAACGGCTGGAAGATCGCGATACGTTTCGCCGCACTCTGCTCGCCAGCCTTGCCCATGATTTCCGTACGCCGCTCACTGTGGTCATGGGAGAACTGGCGAAGCTGGCGGCAGAAGATACGGGGGCATCCAATGCTCTGGCCGAAGCAAAACGCCTCGACCGGATGATGGACGATCTGGTCGGTGCCGCGCGCATCGAAGCCGGTGCACTGACCCCCCATATCGAGGCAGTCGATCTGGTCGATGCCGTCACCGATGCTGTCGCATCCTTGGGCGATCTGTCGCATAATATACGGCTGGCGCAGGACGTCGGCGCCGACCTGCCACTGGTTGAGGCGGACCCGGTACTGCTGCGCCATATCCTGACCAACCTGATCGACAATGCCGCGCGCCACGCGAAATCGACTGTGGCAATTAACGCGAACGAGCGGGAAGACGCAGTGACGCTGGCGGTCGAGGACGACGGACCAGGTATTCCCGAGGCCGAATGTGCCCGTATCTTCGAGCGCTTCACCCGCATTGAAGGCGACGATCGCGGTGGCGGCAGCGGCCTTGGTCTTGCCATCGTAAAGGGTTTCGCCGATGCGATGGACATGGGTATATCGGTCGAAGCGAACAAAGATGGCGGCGCGCGGTTTCATCTCGTCATGCCTGCGCGAAGAGTTTCGACGTCATGAGGCGTATCCTTGTCGTCGATGACGAGCCGGCGATCCGTCGTCTGCTGTCGAGCATCCTGGAACGAGGCGGCTATCAGGTCGAAATGGCCGAGAATGTGCGAGAAGCGTTGTCGGCCGTCAAGCGCGGCGGTATCGGAGCGATACTGCTAGACTTGGGCCTACCCGACCGCGACGGACTCGAAGCCATATCGGCCATCCGGGCCAAGCATGACCTGCCGGTCATCGTCGTAACCGCGCGCGATGATACGGCAGAGAAGATCGCCGCGCTCGATCTTGGCGCCGACGATTATATCACCAAGCCGTTCGATGGCGACGAACTGTTGGCGCGATTGCGTTCTGCATTGCGACGGTCGGGCAAGGCAAGCGATACCAACACACCGCTTGCCTTCGGTCCGGTCAGGCTCGATGCCTCGCGCCACGAAGTGATTTGCCGGGACGAGCCTATAACGCTGACCCCGAAAGAATTTGCGGTGCTCCAGGCGTTGCTGGAAGCAGGTGGCCGCATTCTGACCCACACCAGCTTGCTCGAACGCGTGTGGGGCAAAGCGCATGTCAGTGATGTCGACTATCTGCGCGTCGTCATCCGCGCGCTACGCCTGAAGCTGGAAATTGACCCAACCCGACCCGCTCTTATCCGCAACGAACCGGGAATCGGATATCGCCTGATCGAATAACCAAGGCTGGCAACCAGGACAGAGGTTCTGTCCAATATCCAGATGAATGAACGGCGGCTATCGGGATACTCAAATTCTGACCCGAATGACCGCTCTGTTGGCGACTCTTGCCGTTCTGTCTTGGGATCTACGCCGTTGTGGAACACCGGCCAGCGACCACCCTTGCGGCCTCTAGCATTCGCTCTGCGTGCCGGACGCATTCGCGAGACCCGCTGACTGCGGATATCGGCCGCAAATATTGGGCCAAAACGATTCCACCAGTAACGAAAGGTTTCGTAGCTGATGTCGATACCGCGCGCGAACAACCGATCTTCCACATTCCGCAAAGAGAGCGGGCAGAGGATGTACAACGTCACCGCCAGACTAACCGAGATCGGTAGAGATCAACGCATCAACCCTGCCGAGCGCAGTGCTTGTTCGATTACAGTGCTGATGCCGGATGACCCGGCTGCAATTGACGAAGTTGGCGGCGACGCGCGCGCGCGAATCTCCGCACCCGTCAATGGTGGATTGGGCAAGTCAGGCTTGGTATCTGCATGATTTACAAGTTCCGGTACCGGGGCAATTCCCCAAAATGCCGCGATATGTCGGGTCGAGGATATTCCTACATCGAGCATATAGGGCGCACTTGCCCCGCACCCATCGTCTCCGCCGGGAGCAACTGGTGTACCATGTGCCATGCCGGAGATGCTGTATTCCTCGATCACATCGCGCCCACTGTCATCTGCCCAGACACGATGAGGATAGCCGTTTACGCTGTCGTCGCGACCTGTTTTGGCAAGAACACCATGCAGATTGCGCCACTGGGTCACAATGGCTTCGGCGTTTGCGGGCGTTACAGTCATGTCACCAGTTCCATGCCAAACCGAAATCGTCGGCAGGGGACCATTATGATCGGACGCTCTGCGGACGAGCTCTCCCAGGCTAGTGGCCGATGGAATACCCTGCCCCCGCATTCGTTCCAGCGCCTCCGGTACGCCCGCGGCGCTGCCATAGGGTAGTCCGGCTATGATCGCCCCTCCGGCGAAAACCTCGGGACAGGTCGCCAGCATGACGGACGTCATGGCTCCTCCAGCCGAAAGGCCAGTTATGAAGATACGGTCGGCGTCGATTCCATAATCCTCGACGACTTTGCCAATCATTTGGCGGATGGATAATGCCTCGCCTGCGTCGCGGCGCATGTCCTCGGGCTGGAACCAGTTGAAACAGCGATTGGGATTGTTCGTCACGCGCTGCTGAGGGTACAACAGGACAAAGCCATGCCGGTCCGCAAGGGTGGACCAGCCGGAGCCATGGTCATACCCGGCGGCATCCTGGCCGCATCCGTGCAAGACCACTATAAGGGGCGCCTTGGCAGGCAGATCGTTTGGAATATATATCCGCGCGTCCAGATCACCGGGATTGCTGCCGAAATCCCGCAAGAGCGAGAGTCGGTCATTGGCTGGTGACAGGGGCTGGAAAGCGCCGGGAAGCATGGCATTCAACTTGGCGATCGTCTGGGAAATCGAGGTCATGAGCGGCTCCTGTCAAAAGGGATATACAGGTGCCGCATCTTTTTTGCTGCACTGCACAAATATGGGAATTGCTGTTCCCCATGCAATGCTCGAGAGAAAATATAGCGAGTGCGCCCTTCCGACCGGTCGATTGAGCTGCATTTTACGCTGAAGGGGTTGTTGCATCTTATGTTCGTCAGGTGGCTGATTTGGTCGCGAGCCTACTCAGGTTCGATTGGCCGGTCCCGGATCATATGACGCCGTGCCGCCGCTGGACGAAATTGAGCGTGAACTGGCTGCGGATATGATCGATCAGGGGATCATGCTGAGCGGCGGTGGCACGCCCTCTTGTCTGGAATAGAGCATGCGCTGGGTAAGGCCACGGGGCTGAAAGTGATTGTAGCATAAAATCCGCTGACCTGCGTCGAAGCAGGAGCCGGGCGGACATTGGAGGAAACCCGCTATAAGTACGCACTGACGCATCAATGACGGACGGTGACCGCCGTCAGTGCATTCGAGGTCAAGGAGAAAGTCCGAATCCCTGTTCGCGGAC
>JBFXHW010000018.1:0-19370 GCA_050176605.1 Sphingobium sp.
CAGCAGTGCGAGGCCAGTGGCGAGATTGAACAGGCCGAAGGCCGAACCACGCAGTTCTGCCGGTGCGTGATCAGCAACGAGCTTTGCCATCAGCCCTTGCGTGAGAGCCATATGGCCGCCCCAAAGAGCTATACCCACAAAGGTTCCAGGCAGGCCCGGTGCAAATGCCAGTGCAACATCCGCCGCGACAAGGCAGCCAAGGCCCCAAAGCAGCAGGTGGCGCGCCGGCAACGCATCGGACATTGCCCCGGCCGGATAGGCCCCAAGCGCATAGACAAGATTCATGGCGACGAGCACGAGCGGCGCGAGCGCGAGCGGGAGACCTTCGGCGTTGGCCTTCAGGATCAGGAATGCTTCGCTGAAGCGCGCCAGCGTGAACAGCACGCCGATCGCGACAACGCGCCAATAGCGCCGGTCCAGGCGCCTGAGCTCAGCGATCCGGATCGGGGCGCGGGCGCTCGTTCCCGCGCTGGCATCGACGCGATCCTCGACGCCATAGATCACGCAGAGGACGGCAACGATCGCGGGGATCGCCGCGATCCAGAAGACCGCCCGCATGTTGTTGGCAAAGGCGATCATGAGCAGGATGGCGAGAAGCGGCCCCAGAAACGCGCCGACCGTGTCAAGGGACTGCCGCAAGCCGAAGGCGCGGCCGCGGATGGCTGGTGGTGTGACATCGGCCACGAGCGCATCGCGGGGCGCACCGCGAAGTCCCTTTCCGACCCGATCGAGAAAGCGCGCGCCCAGAATGAACGCGACGCCGCTCGCCAGCGGGAAGAACGGCTTCGACAAGGCGCCCAGTCCATAACCAAGCAGTATGAGCGGCTTGCGCCGGCCGATTCGATCGGAAACATAGCCCGAGAATATCTTGACGATATTGGCCGTCGCCTCGGCAATGCCATCGACCAGCCCGACCATTGCGACGCTGAGACCAAGCGTGGCGGTCATGAACAGGGGAAGCAGCGCGTGGATGATCTCCGAAGAGACATCCATGAAAAGGCTCACGAAGCCGAGGGCCCAGACTGTCCGTGGGATTTTCGCCCGCGCCTTGCCTGAAGACCCCGGCAGGTGCGGATCGTCAGGCAGCGCCATTGCGCGGCGCCAAGGCTTCGAGAATGCGGCATTCGCCGATCGTGCCGCCCTGGCAGGATGCCACTAGCGTCGCGATTTCGCGCCGCAAGGCCGCGAGGTCCGCCAACTTGCGGTCGATTTCATGAAGATGTGCGGAGGCGATCTCGTCGACGGTCGCGCAGTCGCGCGACAAGTCGTCGGAAAGCGCCAGTAGCTCCCTGATCTGACCGATCGAAAAGCCCAGATCGCGGGCGCGCCGAATGAAGGAGAGCCGCGCCAGATCCTCCTCGCCATAGGCGCGGTAATTGCCAGCCGTGCGCCCAGGCGGCGCAAGCAGGCCGATCTTCTCGTAATAGCGGATCGTCTCCGTCCTGGTTCCGGTCCGCCGCGCGAGTTCGCCGATCGTCAATCCGATAGTCATTGCTTGACCTTGTAGTTGCTACAAGGTGCATATGGAAAGCCGAATCGAGAATCCGAGGAGGCGACATGGCCGGATGTGGGGAATGCTGCGCGGCGAGGCAGGCGCCAAACGACCGCCGCTGGCGGCGCGCACTCTGGATCGCGCTCGGGATCAATGCGGGGATGTTCGCAGGCGAGATGGCGGTCGGCCTGGCCGCGAAGTCGCAGGCGCTTCAGGCCGATGCACTCGACTTCTTCGGCGATGCCGCCAATTATGCGATCAGCCTCGGCGTGGCCGGCATGGCGCTGGTCTGGCGCGCCCGCGCGGCGCTCGTCAAAGGCGCGACGCTCGGACTTCTCGGCCTCTATGTCATGGTGACAACCATCTGGGCGGTTTGGAGCGGAAACTTGCCGCGGGCCGAATGGATGGGCGGGGTAGGTCTCCTCGCACTCGTCGCCAACGGCGCGGTCGCGCTGATGCTGTACCGCTTCCGGGCGGGCGACGCCAATATGCGCTCGGTCTGGATCTGCTCGCGTAACGACGCAATCGGCAACGTGGCCGTCGTGTTCGCCGCCGCTGGCGTGTTCGGTACGGGCACGCCGTGGCCTGATCTTATTGTCGCGAGTGTGATGGCGGCGCTCGGGATCAGCGGCGGCTTCCAAATCGTGCGACAGGCAAGAGCCGAACTGGCTCGCTCAAGAATGGCGCCAATGCAACAAGGCGAACACCTCATGCGAAGTACCGTCGTCAAGCACACGATACGATCGATCATCTATCCTTCCGGAACCAGATAAGCAGTATTCTTAATATGTTCTACCAGTCCGTCCGAATAAATAGGATGTACTGCAATAAATTAAGGCACTGACAGGTAGACACGCAATGTCACAACATAACATTTTGACCGCCGGGCGCCATATACCAAGCGATTATTCGTGGATGTTGAATTATCCTCTTTCTTTACAATCCACGAGAGGCTAGACGCGCAAACGATGAATCGTTGGCTGTCCATCATTCTCAGTCTTTTCCTCGCCCTCGGTGTGACGGCGGGAGCAATGGCGCACGCAACTGAACAGGGCGTGGGCGCCAGCGCTGTTGCATCTATCGGCGGTTGCGAGAACTTCTCGAAAAAGAGTGACGACGGCCAGTCCGACCCTTCCAAGGCGTCGGTCAATTTTCACAGCTGCCATTGTCACCATGTCGGAATTCCGGTCGGGGCGAAGCCCGAACCCGCGCCCGTGGTATCGGTCAAGGCTGTGCCGACACGAAACGGCACAAGCCTCTTTCCGCCGACCCGCTCTGACACCTTCCGACCTCCGATCGCCTGACAGCTGAAGCTTCGCCCGGCCGAGCCCGGGCGCGCGCCTTCGGTTTGTCAGGAGTTCTTCGTACATGCATGTTCTGTTTGCGTCCGCCATGGTTGCGGCGCTTGTGGCCACATCAGCCACGCCCGCTGCAGCGCAGGTGGCGGACCCGGCGGTTGCCGGTCCCCCGGCACCAGCTGTCCCGCCCGAGGTCCGCACTGGGCCGTTACCCGCAGTCCTGACACTTGCCCGCGCGATCGAGGAAGCTGAAGCAAGATCTCCGGCCCTTGTCGCAGGCCGCGCCGACGTCGAAGCTGCGCGCGGTCGCCTGCGCCAGGCGCGCTTCCGCTTCAATCCAGTCCTGGACGTCGAAGTCGAGAATTTCGCGGGCACCGGACCCTATTCGGGCTTCAACGGCACCGAGACCACCGTTTCGGTCAACCAGAGGCTCGACCTCGGCGGCAGGCGCAAGGCAAGAATGACGCTTGCCGAGGCCGAATTCGCCGCCCAGGAATATCGCTTCGCGATCGCTCGCGCCGATCTCGGCCGGCAGGTCCGCAATCTCTTCGCGCTTGGCGTAGCCGCGCGCGACAATCTGGCGCTTGCTAGGGAAAATGAAGACCGGGCGCGTGAACTGTCGCGCGTCGCACGCGAGCTGGTCGACGCAGGAAAGGAACCCCCGCTGCGGGGCCTGCGCGCTGAGGCAGCACTTGCACAGGCAACGGCGGCTTTGCGTGCCGCCGAAGCCGACGAGGCAGCCGCCCGCCGTTCGCTTGCTGCACTCTTCGGAGTCGATGTTCCGCCCACAGAGCTCGCTGGGAGCGACATGCTGGCCCCGCCAGTTACCGTCGATGCAACGGCGACGCTCGATGTACGCCTTGCCGAAGCGGAACGGGTCATTGCCGATGCCGAGCTGCGCCAGGCGCGCGCGGAAGGCCGGCTCGATCCGTCCGTCGGTGTTGGCGTGCGCCAATTGCGCGAAACCGGCGACCGCGCACTCATTGCCAGCCTTTCGGTGCCACTTCCCGTCTTTGATCGCAATCAGGGCAATGTCGCCGCCGCACGATCGGGCGTGCAGGGGGCGGAGGCGCGCCGCGACAGCGTGCTCGCCAACACCCAAGCTGAAATCGCCAACGCACGTGCGGCCCTGGTTGCCGCTGAGGCCCGGGTGGCCGCCCTCGAAGGAAGCGGCATCGGTCAGGCGCGTGAAGCCCTGCGCCTCGCGCAGCTGTCCTACCGGGCCGGCAAATCCTCGCTGATCGAACTGCTCGACGCGCAGCAGGCTTATGCCTCGGCCCAGGGTGAACTCATAGCGGCGCGGCGCGCCAGGGCGGAAGCCCAGGCCACGTTGGCGCGCCAGGCTGCAGCGGCCAGTGACGTGGACATGGGCCAATGACCGCGCCTGTCTCAATAGTCCCCGACGCCCTGCCGATACCGACGGTCGTCATTCATGTGGCCAGTCCGGCTGAGGGCATCTTCGCCGAACCGGATGGCGACCGTATGCCGCGCGCCGCGCTCCATCCGACAGGTTGCGTTTTTCCGCCTTCCTCAATCCTCGCCTTACGGCTCACAGCGAAGCGCAAGCCGCCGCAGTCAGCCCACATGCTATTCGGAGATGTTGAATGATCACACAAGATAAGCGCCTCCTTGGTGGTATAGCCAGCGCCGTGCTGCTCGCGGCGGTCGGCGGCTTCTCTGTCGCGCGCTGCACCGCAGACCCGGCTGCCGACACCCCAAATGCCGAAAAGACGGAAGAAGGCGCCGAAGCTCACACCGACCGTCTGCCGATGACTGCCGAGGCGATCCGGGCAGCCGATATCGCCGTAGAAGCAGTGCGCGCGGGCGGGCTTGGCTCGGAAATTCTCGCCCAGGCCACGGTGACTGCGGCACCGAATGGCGAGGCGATCGTCACGGCGCGCGCCGGTGGCGCTGTCACACGCGTCTTCAAGCGGCTCGGCGATCCCGTGAAAGCCGGAGAGACGCTGGTCATCGTGCAAAGCAGGGATGCTGCTCAGATCGCAGCGGAAAAGACGGCGGCCGAAGCGCGCGCGGTGCTCGCCCAGCGCACTCTGGCTCGGGAACGGCATCTTTACGAACAGAAAGTCTCCGCTCGCGTCGATTATGAGCAGGCGCAGGCGGAGGCTGCTGTCGCGGCGGCCGAAGCGCGGCGAGCGCAAGTAGCGGCCAGAGCTGCGAATGTCACGGGCGATGGGAGCGGCGCGATTGTCGCCAGTCCGATTTCCGGACGGGTGACCGCCGAGAACGTCAGCCTCGGCGCCTTCGTGCAACCGGAAACCGAGCTGTTCCGTGTCGCCGACCCGTCGAAGGTGCAAATCGAAGCTGCGGTTGGGCCGACCGATGCACAGCGGCTTGCTCCCGGCGATCAGGCGATTGTCGAGCTGCCCGATGGCCGCACGATCGAGGCACGCGTGCGCGCGATTACGCCCGGTCTTGCGGGCGACACGCGTTCGGCGACGGCCGTGCTGGATGTTTCCGGCAGCCTGCAGCCGGGGCTGGCCGTGCGCGTGCGCCTGCTGCCAAGCGGTGGCGGCGCGCCTGGCGCCATCGTGATTGCCGAGGATGCTCTCCAATCGCTGGAAGGACGAGACGTCGTCTTCGTGCGCACCAAAGAAGGTTTCCGCGCGCAAAAGGTGACGATCGGTCAGCGCAGTGCCGGCCGCGTCGAGATCGTCTCGGGCCTGAAATCGGGCCAAATAATCGCAACCAGAAACGCATTCCTGCTCAAGGCCGAGCTCGGCAAGGGCGCGGGCGAGGAGGAATAAACCGTGATCGCAAATCTCATCGCGCTTGCCGTCCGCGCACGCTGGGCGGTTCTGTTCCTCTTCCTCGCCGTTGCCGGTCTCGGCCTTTGGCAGCTGACCAAACTGCCGATCGACGCAGTACCCGACATCACCAGCAATCAGGTTCAGATCAATACCGTCGATCCGCGCCTGTCGCCGGTCGAGATCGAGAAGCTCGTCACCTACCCGGTCGAGATTTCACTCGCCGGTATTCCAGGCCTTGAAACGACGCGCTCCCTCTCGCGTAACGGGTTCAGCCAGGTCACGGCCATCTTCTCGGAGTCCACCGATCTTTATTTCGCCCGGCAACAGGTTGGCGAGCGGCTGCGGCAGGCGACCGAGAACCTCCCCGACGGCGTCCAACCGCAGATCGGGCCGGTGACGACCGGTCTCGGCGAGATCGTCATGTACACCGTCGGCTACACCAATCCCGACGGCAAGGGTGCGAAGAAGGTTGCCGGACAGCCCGGTTGGCAGCCCGACGGAAGCTATCTGACGCCGGAAGGCGACCTGCTCACCGACGAGGTTGCAAAAGCCGGCTATCTGCGAACCGTGCAGGACTGGATCGTCAGCCCGCAACTGAAGGCAGTGCCGGGCGTTGCGGGAGTCGACTCGATCGGTGGCTACGCCAAGACATTTGTCGTCGAACCCGATCCGACCAAGCTGACCAATTACGGGATTTCCTACAGCGAGCTCGGCGAGGCGTTGGAGAAGGCCAACCTCGCGGTCGGCGCCAACTTTTTCAACCGTGGCGGCGAAGCTTACCTCGTCCGCGTCGATGCACGCGCGCGTTCGGTCGATGAGATCAGGAACGCGGTCGCGGCGACGCGCGGCGGCGTTCCGATCACTGTCGGCCAGATCGCCACTGTCAAGATCGGCGGCGATCTGCGCACGGGCGCAGGCAGCATGAACGGCAAGGAGGCGGTTATCGGCACCGTTCTCATGCTCATCAACGAGAACAGCCGTATCGTGGCGCAGGACGTGTCGGCCAAGATCGATCAGGTTTCGAAGACGTTGCCGCCGGGCATCGAAGTGAAGATCGTTCTCGACCGGGCCAAGCTGGTCAACGCGACGGTTTCAACCGTCGAACGCAATCTCACCGAGGGCGCTCTGCTGGTGGCGGCTTCGCTGTTTCTGCTGCTCGGCAACTGGCGTGCGGCCATCATCGCCACCCTCGTCATTCCCTTCTCGTTCCTCATGATGGCGATGGGGATGAATGCGTTTCGCGTGCCGGGCAATCTGATGAGCCTTGGCGCATTGGACTTCGGCCTGATCGTCGATGGCGCCGTGATCATCATCGAGAACTGTCTCGCGCGTTTAGCCTACCGACAGGAGCATGAAGGACGGTTGCTGACGCTTGGGGAACGGCTCGAGGAGACAATGCACGCCTCGCAGGAGATGATCAAACCGACGGTGTTCGGCCAGGTGATCATCCTCCTCTCCTTCGCACCGCTTCTGATGTTCACGGGTGTCGAGGGCAAGACCTTCTCGCCCATGGCGATCACCATCATGCTGGCGCTTGTCTCCGCCTTCATCCTCTCGATCACGCTGGTGCCCGCGCTGGTGGCGCTGCTCATTCGCGGGCGTGTTGCCGAGAAAGAGGTGTGGCTGATCCGCAAGAGCAAGGATCGCTATCTGCCGCTGCTCGACAAGGCGATTGCGCGACCGTGGCCGTTCATTCTGGGCGGTCTCGCCTTCTTCCTTGCGGCGATACCGGCGTTTGGCTTTCTCGGCTCGGAGTTCATTCCCCAGCTCGATGAGAAGAACATGGCGCTCGCCTCGACGCGCGTGCCCTCGGTCAGCCTCGAACAGTCCCTGACGATGCAGCGCAAGGTCGAAGAAGCGGTCACGAAGCTTCCCGAGGTGGAACTGATGTTCTCCAAGACGGGCACGGCCGAGGTCGCCACCGATCCGATGCCACCGAATATTTCCGATGGCTTCGTCATCCTGAAGCCGCAGGACGAATGGCCGGCAGGCGAGAGCAAGGCTGACGTGGTCGAACGCATCGAGAAGGCCGCGGGTGGTCAGCTCGGCCAGCTCTACGAAGTCAGCCAGCCCATCGAGCTGCGCTTCAACGAGCTGATCTCCGGCGTACGCGGCGACGTGGCGATCAAGCTCTACGGCGACGATCTCGACAAGATGTCGCAGACCGCCAACGAGATGGTGCGGGTGCTGCAAGCGATTCCTGGAGCGAGCAGTGTGAAGGCGGATCAGGTCGGCGGTGCGCCGGTGCTTGACGTGAAACTCGATCGCGCGATGATCGCCCGCTACGGGCTGACCGTCCAGGAAGTGGCGGACACGGTTGCCGCAGCACTCGGCGGGCGGGAGTCCGGGCTGCTCTATGAAGGCGACCGGCGCTTCGACATCACGGTGCGTGTGCCCGATGCGACGCGGATCAACCTTGACGACATCCGCGCGCTTCCGGTGCTCTTGCCCGAAGAAACCGGCGAAATGCGGCGACAGATACCGCTCGCGCAAGTGGCCCAGATCCGGTTTACCGAAGGGCTCAATGAGATACGACGCGAGAACGGCAAGCGCCGCGTCGTTGTCCAGTTGAATCTGGAAGGGCGCGATGCCGGCTCGTTCGTCCAGGAAGCGCAGGCGAAGATCGCCCAGGTGAAGCTGCCTGCCGGCTATTATCTCGAATGGGGCGGACAGTTCGAGAATCTGCAGGCTGCGTCGCAGCGACTGTCGATCGTCGTGCCTTTGTGCTTCGTCGGCATTTTCGTGCTGCTCTATATGGCCTTGGGCGGCTTCGGCCGGGCGGCCGCGGTCTTCCTGGCCGTGCCGCTCGGATTGGCAGGCGGGATCTTCACGCTTGCACTGACCGGCATCAACTTCTCCGTCTCGGCGGCGGTGGGGTTCATCGTCCTGGCCGGCGTTGCGGTCCTCAACGGCCTCGTTGTGATGACGGCGATCCGCGAACGCCTTGAGCGCGGGCTGCCGTTGGCCGAGGCCATTCGCGAGGGCATGGCCGAGAAGATGCGGGCCGTTGTGATGACGGGCTTCGTGCCGGCGATCGGCTTCGT
Source organism: Sphingobium sp. (assembly GCA_050176605.1). GTDB lineage: Bacteria > Pseudomonadota > Alphaproteobacteria > Sphingomonadales > Sphingomonadaceae > Sphingobium. Next base: position 8,603 of record JBFXHW010000018.1, read on the forward strand.
GCCGATGGCCCTTGCCCATGGGACCGGTGCTGAAGTCCAGAAGCCGCTGGCGACCACGGTGATCGGCGGTCTGATCGCAGCCACGATCCTGACCCTGCTGGTGTTGCCGGCGATCGCCAAGGTCGTGCTCGGCGCAACCGAAGAAAGGCGCCGCAAGGATAAGGAAAATATCGAGCCGACTGCACCCGAACCGGCGTGAAGGAGAAGGCATGAATGAGCGGTGAGCGGCCGATGTCCCCGATGCTAAGGCGTTGGGGGAGGCGGATAGGTTGCAGGCTGGATGTTCATTTTAGGGCGTTTGACCCTGTGAAGGAGAATAGCCGTCGCCTGTTTCCGAACGACCTTCCTGAGGCCCGGTTTTGGCCGGTGACCTCGCATAGGAGTTTGGTTTGGCCGTTCACACCCTTGGGGTTCCGCCTCGTCCCAACGCGAGGAATATAGCCATGGCCTTTATCGGAGTCGATCTTCATCAAAACAGTTTCACGGTGTGCCGGCGCGAAGCCGACGGCCGCGAGGCGTTTGCAACCTGGACGCTGGCGCCCGACGATCTTGAGCGTTTTTGCCTGACGCTCGATGCGGATGACGAGCTGGCGGTCGAGGCGACCGGGAACAGCGCCTGGTTCCGTGATGAAGTTGTCGGCTGCGTCGGCCGCGTCGTGGTCGTCAACCCGCGCCAGTTCAAGGTGATCCGCATGTCGGTCAAGAAGACCGATCGTAACGATGCACGCGCGCTGGCGCTGTTCCTGTCGAAGGAGGACATGCTGCCGGAGACACGGGCGAAGACACGCGCGGAAAGCGAACTTGGCTCGCTCGTTCACACGCGCGATCTGCTGGTCAAGCAGCGCACCCGGCTTCTCAACAAGATCCACGCGCTCCACAACCGCCACGGCATCAAGCTGAAGAAAGAAGGGCTCACCAGCCGTAAGCAGCTCATGGCGCTGGGCGGCGACCGTTTCTCGCCGCTCGAGCAGGTCGAGCTTGCGATCGTGCGCGATCAGGCATTGTCGCTGACGGCGGCGATCGTGAAGATCGACACCGAGATCGAGACCGCCGCACAGGCCATCGACGGGTTTGAAGGGCTGACCAGCATCAAGGGCATCGGCGCGCGCTCGGCCGCCGTGTTCCTCGCCGCCTTGGGGAACGTGGGCGACTTCGCAAACGCCGACAAGCTCGCAGCTTATGTCGGGATCGTGCCGCGCGTCAGCCAATCGAACGAAACCGACAATCGCGGCCGCATCACCAAACGTGGCAACCGCCTGGTCCGCACGACCCTCGTGCAATGCACGCTGAGCGCGATACGATACTCGCCATATCTGAAAAGCTTCTACGCCCGCCTCAAAGAACGGCGCGGCGCCGGCAAGGCCATCATCGCCACCGCCCGCAAGCTCCTCGCCATCATCTACGACACCCTCAAAAATGGCTGGGTGTTCAATGACTTCACACAGTTCCAGCGCCGAGAAAATCCAATTCCCGCTGGACAATCATCATAGGAGAAGATCATGACTGAAAAAATCAAGCTGTTGCGGATCTACACCGACGAAGCCGCCTATCTCGGCGATCGCAAGGTACTCGAGGTGATCGCATCGCGCGCAAGGGACGCGGGTTTGGCCGGCGTCACCATTCTGGACGCACGATTGGGCTTCGGCCGTTCGGCCCATGTCCACCGCCGGCATGTCTTCGAAAGCGACCGCGCGGTCGTCATCGAGATCGTCGATGAGGATAAGCGGCTGCGGACTTTTGTCGATGGTCTCGACGATATCCCGGACGTCGGTCTGGTGACTCTCGAATCGGTAGAAGTGCTTGGCGGTAAGGCACGACAGACCATCGCGGAGAAAGGTGCATGATCGCGGTTCTCGCGTCTGCGGCATGCAATGCCGGACGCGAGATTGTGCGGCCACGCGCTCGCATCCGCCCCGCGGCCATCCAGTACAGGGGATGAAGCATGAAGGATCATTTGCGCCTCGATATCCCGCTTCTCCTTCCGGATGTTGCGGACGAGGCCGATCGCTGCCTTGGCCGGCTCACCTCGGAACTTCAGGGGCGCGAAGGCGTGAGCGAGGTTCACATCGTCCCGGCGCCGGCGAATGGGAACGCCCAGCTCTGCATTCACTACGACCCCGACCTCCTGCCGCTTGCCCGCGTCCGTCAGTTCGCCACGAGCGCAGGCGCCGCCATCACCGACCGATACGGCCATATCCGCTGGGACGTCGATGGCCTCCTCCACGAGCGCCGGGCGCGCACGGTCGGCGATCAGCTTCGCCGGTTACCCGGGGTGATCGAAGCCGAGGCCAGCGCGGTGGGGGCAGTCCGCGTCGAATTTGACCGTTCGGTGGTCTCCGAGCCGGATATCCGGCGCGCGCTTGGGGAACTGGGTGTCTGGGAGCGAGCACCGCTTGTCGTTCCCGCTGCCGCGGCTCCGGAAAAGGAGGAGCATGAGCACGGCGGCATTTTCGGGCGCAATACCGAGCTCATCTTTGCAGTGATTGCCGGAGCTCTGCTGGCGACCGGTTTCGGCATCGAGAAGCTGCGACCGGATTTCGGTGGGGCTGTGCTGACGCTCTATCTGCTGAGCTATTTTTTCGGCGGCTTCTACACGCTGCGCGAAGCGATCGACAGCCTGCGGATCAAGCGGTTCGAGATCGATACCTTGATGCTGGTCGCAGCGGCAGGCGCGGCGGCGCTCGGAGCATGGGCCGAGGGGGCGCTGCTTCTGTTTCTCTTCAGCCTCGGCCATGCGCTGGAGCATTATGCCATGGGGCGGGCCAAACGCGCCATCGAAGCTCTGGCCGAGCTGGCGCCGCGAACAGCGATGGTGCGCCGCGGCGATGGCGGCCTCAGCGAAATCCTGGTGGAAGATCTGGTGATCGGCGACACCGTGGTAGTCAAGCCGAACGAGCGCCTGCCTGCCGATGGTTTCGTCGTTGTCGGCCGGTCGAGCATCGACCAGGCGCCGGTCACCGGTGAAAGCGTTCCGGTCGACAAGGAGCCGGTGCCGGACCGAGCAGAGGCAGCCGCGCGGCCCGACAAGTTGTCCGCGCAGCACCGGGTCTACGCAGGCACAATCAACGGGCCCGGCGCGATCGACATCGCCGTAACCCGGCTCGCCGCCGACACCACGCTTGCGAAGGTGGTGAAGATGGTGAGCGAGGCGGAAACGCAGAAATCGCCGACCCAGCGTTTCACCGACCGGTTCGAGCGGGTGTTCGTGCCGTCCGTTCTCGGGCTTGTCGTGATCCTGTTGTTTGCCGGGATTGTCGTCGACGAGCCGTTCCGCGACAGCTTTTATCGCGCCATGGCGGTGCTGGTGGCGGCGAGCCCCTGTGCGCTTGCCATCGCTACGCCGAGCGCGGTGCTGTCGGGCGTGGCGCGCGCTGCACGGGGCGGCGTGCTGATCAAGGGCGGTGGGCCGCTGGAGAGCCTTGGGTCGCTCACGGCGCTCGCGTTCGACAAGACGGGAACACTTACCGAAGGCCGCCCGCGCATCACCGAAATCGTTCCAGCCAAAGGCGTCGACGACGACGAACTCATGACGGTCGCCGTGGCGGTCGAGGATTTGAGCGATCACCCCCTTGCCGCTGCCATAGCGCGCGACGGACGCCAGTTTCTCGACGGGCGACAGATCCCCACTGCGGCTAACCTCAGGAGCCTTACGGGACGAGGCGTCCAGGCGCAGGTCAACGGCGAAACGGTCCTCATCGGCAAGGCCGAGATGTTCGGGAGCGACGGCGTCGCCCCCCTCTCGGGTGAAATGGCGGAGGCGATCGAGCGCCTGCGTGAGCAGGGGCGCACAACGATGGTGGTGCGTATGGGCGAGCGCGACCTGGGCGCGATCGGTCTTATGGACACGCCGCGCGTCGCCGCAAAGGCCGCGATCGAGCGATTGAAGGCGCTGGGCATTCACCGAATGATCATGATCTCCGGTGACAACCAGCGCGTTGCGACCGCTATCGCTGCCGATGTCGGCATCGACGAGGCCTGGGGCGACCTGATGCCCGAGAACAAGGTCGAGGCAATCAACAGGCTTCGAAATGAAGCACCCGTCGCTATGGTCGGAGATGGGGTCAATGACGCCCCTGCCATGGCCAACGCAACAGTCGGAATCGCGATGGGCGCCGCCGGATCGGATGTCGCGCTCGAGACCGCCGATGTGGCGCTGATGGCGGACGATCTCGCGCATCTCCCCTTCGCGGTCGGGTTGAGCCGGCAGACGCGATGGATCATCCGGCAGAATCTCGTCGTCAGCCTCGGCGTTGTGGCTCTGCTGGTACCCGCAACGATCTTGGGCCTGGGTATTGGCCCGGCGGTTGCGGCGCACGAGGGTTCGACGCTGGTGGTCGTGTTCAACGCGCTGCGCCTGCTCGCCTATCGCGACAAGGACGCGCAGCCGTAATGAACTTGGGACCAATGCAAGGAACGGGCAGCCACATTCTCACATCCGCTTCACCACGGTGCGACGGTCTCGTTGCATCAGGCGCTTTTCTGCCACCCGTCGAGGGGAGACGCCTCTCCCGCGTGTTTTCAATGGGGACGTGCCACCTCGATCAAAAGTGGCCGGATAAGAGGGAGTCCCGACCAATGCACAAACTGATTGCGAGCCTAGCCGGCCTTGGCGCCATCCTTCTGACGGGATGCGCGACCACGCCGCCACCCCCGTCCCCGATCGAGATCGCCGGGGCTCCGGACAAGCGGTTCATATTGACGAGACTCTATGCGGCTGCCGGCGAAGGCCAAGTTCTCGTCCAAGGCCGCATCGTGCGCAAACGCAGGGCCCTCCGGCGCGATTATGGCCATATCCATGTCGAGGCCTATTCGGGTGGCATGCCCGTGGCTGTGGCGGACGCGCCGCGGCTGAGGCTTGGTTACCGCGTCTCGCGCTATGCGGACTTCACGGCCACGCTGCCGATCGACGCAGCGAGAATCGACAAGGTGGTTGTCTCTCACAGGCTAACCGCCGACTGACAGGGCCGGGCCGGCTGGGCAAGACGCCGCCACTTCCTTGCGCTTGCGATACTGTGGTTCGGGTTCTGGTACAATGGACGCAAGCGCGCCGCCGCCAGCACGGTTGCTGAATAGGCACTCTTACTTCCAGCTTGCACACGCGGCGCTCATCTGCTGTCTTTCAGGTGCCGCATCTGCTGGTTGCCGTCCTGCGGAAAGGCATCCAGTGCTTCCGGTCAATCCGTTTGCTCGATTGCCCTATTCCTTGGGGTATTCAACGAGGGAGAAGGGCTGATGTTGACGCCATTTGCCTATGCAGCGGCCGCCTTGGCCGAAATCGCTGGATGCTTCGCTTTCTGGGCGTGGCTGAGACTTGACCGGTCCCCGCTTTGGATCGCGCCAGGCATGGTTTCCCTTGCGCTCTTCGCATGGCTGTTGACGCTGATCGACTCCGACGCGGCGGGACGCGCCTATGCCGCATATGGCGGTGTTTACATCTGCGCGTCCCTGCTTTGGCTATGGGCTGTCGAGGGCGTGCGTCCCGACCGCTGGGATGTCTCGGGAGCGCTTGTCTGCCTGGTGGGCGCGGGCTTAATCCTGCTTGGACCGCGAACGGCTTGAACCGCCAGTCAGCGATCGAAACCTCCCGGCCCAAGCGCGTCCAATATGCGGCACTCGCCGATCGTTCCGCCCTGGCAGGTTTCGACCAGCGCAGCGATCTCGCGCCGCAGCGCCGACAGGTCGGCCAGTTTCCGGTCGATCTCGGTCAGATGCGTCGAGGCGATCGCATCGACGGTCGCACAGTCGCGCGAGCGGTCGTCGGAAGAGCGCCAGCAAGGTTCGGATCTGCTCGATCGAAAACCCCAAGCCGCGACCCACGTATGTCCGATAATGTTTCTTCTCGGACATAAGCGGGGCAGCTAAAACACCCGCCAATCATGGTTTGTTCTGGCGCGGAATGACAATGTGCGTTATACCACCGATACCGCAGTTCACAGGAACCTCGCCATGACTGTGCATAGCGTCAAGATCACCAGCGACGGCCGGATCCAGATCCCGGCCCAGCTTCGCCGCGAAATGAACCTGCGCGCCGGTGAGACACTTAACCTTGAATTGCACGACGGGACTCTTTTGGTGCATCGCCCATCGAAATCACTCGAACGCATTCGCGCCCGGTTCGCTAAGTATGTCGAGCCCGGCTCCGATGTCGTGGCCGAGCTGAAGGCCCAGCGGGTCGAGGATGCGCAGCGTGGCTGAAGGGCTCCTCGATACCTCGGTGCTCATCGCCTTCATCTTCGGCGAAGCGCATGACGTCAGCGAAGACACCGTCCTGGCCGGCGGCGCCATCGCTTCCGTCAATCTCGCCGAGACAATCTCGATGATGCAACAAAAAGGCGGCACCGAAGCCGAGATCCGCGACACGCTGCGGGAGTTGAACCTGGACGTGGTGCCGTTCAACGAAATGATGGCGGAACGGGCGGGCACGCTCATCCCGCAAGCGCGCAAGTTGAACATCGGCCTCGGCGACTGCGCCTGCATCGCCACAGGGCTCGTCCTGCAATTGCCGATCTGGACCGCCGATCGCGACTGGCTCAAACTCGACGCGCCCGGCGCCGACATCAAGCTGATCAGGAACCCGTCATGACCCCACCGACCCAGGACGTCGAGCTCGTGGCGCTGATCACACCAGGCTCGACGCTCGCACGAGAATGGAAGCGCGTGAAGCCGCCTTATGGCATCTATGAATATGCCAAAGCGTTCGATGGCCACGAACTTCGCTTCGGCGACGGATCGCCACCGCCTCGGTCCACCCGATCCGCAACGGGAGATTCGCAAGTGACTTTCGACGAGGACGACGACAACGGCTATCGGCCCTCGCCGCACATCGCCAGACTGCTGGAAGGCGGCCAGGACGACGAGGCGACGGTCCGGGCCTTCATCGCCGATATCTTCGCGCAGCGGATCGCCTCGCATCACCGCGATACCATCGAAAGCAGCAAGTGGGCTGACACCCTGCCCCAGTTCATCGACCGCGCGCCGCAGATCATCGAAGTGATCGTCGTAAAGGATGGCGCCGAAAACTTCTCCATTCGGCAGGTTCAGGAAATCACCGATGATCTCGTGGGCCTCGGCGACCCAGAATTTGTCGGGCGCTATAGCCTGGAAGGACTGCTCGAAGCACTCGCGAGCGCCGAGGCAACGGGCGAACTGGATCCTGAGACCCCTTACCAGATGCTGGCGCACCACCTCGACTCGGACGATCCCGACGCGGGTGCGCGCGACATCGACAAGCTCATTCTGGCCGGCAAGCGGGCGCGAAGCAGCGCTCATAACCGCCAGCGCGCCGCGCTGATGACTGGCCCGATCCTGATCGCGCTCGGCCTCGCCAGCATCGGCATGCCTCCCCTCTTCCGCGCGATCGATCCGGCGACGCCCTGGCCGCTGCCGGCGCTCCCGGCGGTGGCCGCGCTGGGCGTCCTGGCGCTTGGTGTCGTACTGGCGTGGCTCAGCTTTCGCTGGCTCGACAGCGAAGTCGATCTGCCGGTGCCTGCGGCCGTCGCCGAATGGCTGGCGGCGAACGGTCGCGATCACGGTGTGCGCCATTGGGATGAGCTCTACTGGCCCACCGCCAAACGCCTCGCCTGCAGGCGCGATGTCCTGGGCTTCACCTTCTGGAAGAAGGCGCCGCCGCCCGAGTCAGACTGGCCTGAACTGCGGATCAACAATGATCCCGAATGGGATTATTGGGAGCATGGCGCCGGCCGCCCGGTCAGCGAGCGCTACTATCGCGCTTTCATGGATCGCATCGAACGATGGCACGATCTTCTCTACCGCCTGAACTGGACGGGATGGGCGCTCATCGCCGGCGGCCTCGTGACAACGGCGATCGTGCCATTCTTCCTGCCCGGCATGGTGAGCTTTACCCTCAAACTCGCCCTCGTCACCGCGTTCATCGGGCTCACCATTCCACTCGGTCTCGGCCTGCACCCGCCGCTGCGCTGGATGCCGCGCGGACTCCGCCGCCGATGGTTCGGCCCGCTGCCGACCGACGCCGAGGACTATCGTGATTTCCTCCTCGCCCGCTCGTGATCGCTCGAAGCAACAACGCCCGATCTGATGACCACCCTTCCCCAGCCTCTCGCTACGACGCTCCCGGTTGACCTGCAGGCGGAACTTGACGGCGCGCGCGATACCCTGGCCGCCGCCAAGGCAGAGTCGACGCGCAAAGCCTATGCGGCCGACTGGGCACACTTCTGCGATTTCTGCGAAGCCCGAAATGTCGAGGCGATGCCGGCACACCCTGAAATCGTGGCGCTCTTCGCGCATGTCGAAGCAGAAGCCGGGATCGCGCCGGTGACGATCGGCCGCCGCGTCGCCGCGATCACCCATCATCACCGGGAGGCAGGCATCGCCTCGCCCACCGCGCGCGATGACGCCGGCGTCATCGCGGCGATGCTTGCTGGCGTGCGCCGTCGATTTGCGCGGAAGAAGGAGCAGAAGGCGCCGGTGCAGGCGGAGGTGCTGAAGGCCATGCTGGCCACGATCGAGGGCATGGGAGTGCGGGCGAGGCGGGACCGCGCGATCCTGGCGCTGGGCATGGCCGGGGCGTTTCGTCGCTCCGAGCTGGCGGCGCTGCGCCTGCCCGATCTCAAGTTTACCAATTCGGGCGTGCGCATCACCATCCCCAAATCCAAGCGCGACCAGGAGGGCGCCGGCCAGGTCATCGCCATCCCCGAGGGCCGGTTCATCCGCCCTGTCACGCTGCTGCGCCACTGGCTGCACGCGGCCGATCTGCATCTGCCGGATCCGGCCACCGGAGCGCCGCGCACCGGACCGGTCTTCCTGCGGCTTACCCGATCCGACGTCCCCACCAGCGCGGCGATCACCGACAAGACGGTCGCGCGCCTCGTCAAGACGGCCGCCGCGGCCGCCGGCCTCGACCCGGCGCTCTACTCGGCGCATTCCCTTCGCGCGGGGTTTCTCACCGAGGCGGCCGCCCGCCGCGCCAATCTGTTCAAGATGAAGGATCACTCCCGCCACAAGTCGCTCGATACCGTCGCCGACTATGTGCGCGACGCCGCGCTTTTCGACGATCATGCCGGCGAGGATTTCCTGTAAGTCCACACGCTGCCGGCGGCGTGCGTCTTGGATATCAAAGAGGCTGATCCGTCAAAGGGTGTGAATCGGCACCCAAGTGAGGGCCTCAGCCTATTCAAATGCTAACCCATTGGAATAATAGAACGAACATCATTCGGAGCGGGAGTCTGATCGGCACCGGTTACGGCCCCATCATCCCAGAAATCGTTCAGAATTTTCCGCGACTTGTCGCCAAATTCAGGGGGATCCCTCCGTGGCACCGATTTGCAGCCTTCAGCCCCTTGGCACTGGCGACGCGACACGGCCTCGGGTGAGCAAACCCAATCTATCCGGCCGTGATGAGAGGCAGTTGCCATGGAAGCAATTCGGGCATATGCAGCTATTACTGACTATCTGACTAGGTGAGGTTTGCAGTGGTTGCAGCGCGAAAATCCGATCGCCGGAAGAGGCCTGCGGGCGCCGGTCGCTTTGCGCATACCGGGCGGGGATGGAAACTCGAAGATGCCAAGGCACGCTTCAGTGAGGTCGTACGCCTTGCCCGTAGCGAAGGGCCACAGCGCGTAAGCGTCCGCGGCAAGGATGCCGTGGTTATCATGAGCGTCGAAGAACTGGAACGGCTCGCACCCAAAGCGCCGCAGTTGCCGCTGGTCGCTTTTCTAGAGGGGCTGAAGCTGAGCGATCTCGAAATGGTTCGGGAGCCGGACCATGGCCGGAACGTCGACTTGTGATCGGTTGGTTGCTCGACACCAGCGTCATTGCAGCCCTCATCAATCCCAACGGGGCACCGAGCGTCAAGGCCTGGGCATCCGCCCAACAGGAAGAGCGTTTCTTCCTCAGCATCCTGACGCTCGGCGAATATGACAAGGGAATTCATAACCTCCCGTCCGATCACGCGGAACGATCCCGATATATGGCCGCCCGCGATGCACTCGAAGCGCGGTTTGCCGGACGCATCCTTCCGGTTGAAGACCGCGTCGTGCGCCGTTGGGGAGAGATATCGGGCGCGGTAAAACGCCAGACCGGTCATGCGCCGGGCGTGATCGATACGCTTCTGGCGGCGACCGCGCTCGAGAACGCAATGTTTCTCGTCACCCGCAACCTGAAAGACGTGCAGCACAGTGGCGCCGCCATCTTCAATCCCTGGGAGAACGATCCTACGGGATTTGTGATTGCCTGAAGGAACCCCCCACTGACATCATTTATTCCACCGGGCAGATGAAGGCGCCCGTTTACTTCGCGCGCTGAGCGAATTCTGACGAAATGCATGCGATCCTCGAGCCGAACACGATCGGCCCGATTATCCCTCGTCAGCCCGTGTGGCCTGACACGCTCCAATTTCGTCGAAATACCGGCAACACGACGGGCAAATCTACGAGAGCCTGTTCCCACGCCTCAACCGGAATGGCCCCCGGCAACCCGATATGCAGTGCTGCCTTCAGCTCTGCCCAGGCGCCATCCGCCTGTCCGACGAGCAGAGATCTCTGAGTTTGGCCTTCATTGATCCCGAATGCCATGACGGGCATATTTTCGTCTCGAACCGCGATCGTTGCGTGGACCGTTTCCACCAGCGTCCAGGCAAGCGGTCGGCGCTCGCCGTCGATCTCCACGATCAGATTCTCGACTGTGGCGCCGACGATCCTGTTCACCGATACACTCGGGTCATCGCAGTTGCTCATCTGCCGCTCCTATCGCTTAAAGACCATGTGGGCTGGTGACCGTTCAATTTGTTCAC